>NZ_JBFUKN010000122.1:0-15521 GCF_056400845.1 Mycobacterium sp. P4_H6
CTCTTCGAGATCTTCGGTGGTGGGGATGTCCGCGGCAGGCAGGACCAGGGAGGCCTCCGGGGACCAGCTGGCATAGACCTCGTCACCCGGGCGCAGCAGCGGCAGGCTCTGTTCGGGGCCGACATGCGCGACCACGGTCGAGTCGTCGGCCGCCGCGAGCGACAGCCGCACCACCGGACCCTGGAAGGTGAGGTCCCGCACGGTCGTGCGGACCACCGCGAGATCACCGGTGGGCTGCTCGGTGGAGACCTGGACGCGTTCGGGCCGGATCATCAGCGTGGCCTGCCCACCGGATTCGATGGCGGTGTCGCCGGGCCGCGATTTCAGGGTGGTGCCGAGCACCTCGATCTCGACGAAGTCGCGGTTGGCCCGGCCGGTCTGCTTACCGGCCCACAAGTTGGCCTGCCCGATGAACCCCGCGACGAAGACCGAGGCGGGACGATCATAGATATCGGCCGGGCTACCGATCTGCTCCACGTTGCCGGCGTTCATGACCGCGATGCGGTCACTCATCGTCAGCGCCTCCTCCTGGTCGTGGGTGACGTAGATGAAGGTGATGCCGATCTCGCGCTGGATGCGTTTCAGCTCGAACTGCATCGCGTGCCGCAATTTGAGGTCCAGCGCGCCGAGCGGTTCGTCGAGCAGCAGTGCGCTGGGGTAATTGACGAGGGCGCGGGCCAGGGCGACGCGCTGCTGCTGACCGCCGGACAGCTGGGCGGGTTTGCGTTTGGCGAAGTCGGTCAGCCGGACGATCTCGATGATCTCGTCGACGCGCCGTTTGACCTCCCCTTTGCCTTTCGTCTTGTCGATCTTCATGCTGCGCGGGCCGTAGGCGATGTTGTCCCACACCGTCATGTGCGGGAACAGTGCGTAGTGCTGGAAGACGGTGTTGACGTTGCGCTTGTGCGGCGGCACCCGCGACACGTCGACGCCCTGCAGGCGGATCGCACCGGCGGTCGGCGTCTCGAACCCGGCAATCATCCGCAGGGTGGTTGTCTTACCGCAGCCCGATGGCCCCAGCATGGAGAAGAACTCTCCCGCGGCGATCGTGAAATCGGCATCGGCCACGGCGACGTAGTCGTCGAAGCGTTTGACCACATGGTCGATCTCGATCACGGGCTCGCCCTTGCGCAGGGTCGTCCCGTCCTCGCCGACGATCTGGTCAGTGGCGGTGGCGTGTGTACCGGTCAGGGCGGAGCCTCCTCGAGCATTGCGGTGGTCGTGATCAACAATTGCCGATCACCACCACCTTCGCAAGCGATTCCGCAACGAATTTACATTCCGACAATGGAATCCATAGCTTGTTCGGGRCATCTGAGACAGAATCCGCTGCGCCGATGTGTTGACAGGCACGGCCATCGGAGGTGGGGGCCCGGACGGACCGGGGTGGCGTGATCGAATACTCGCATGACCGGCGGCGCAGCAAGTGGCTCTCAAGCATCGAATCGAACGATTGATTCGCCGTCGTTCAGCGGCAGATCCCCGGCCGGGGCCGGTGATCTCTCGGTCGAGACCCATGGCATAGCGCCCGTCGCGGCGGACCGCCGCTACGGCACGCCCGCACGACTGTTCACCGTGTGGTTCGCACCCCAGGTCAACATGACCGGCGTCTTCACCGGCACCCTGGCCATCCTGCTGGGCCTCGGCTTCTGGCTGGGACTGCTGGCCATGGTCATCGGCACCGTGCTGGGCGGACTGGTGGTGGCCTATCTGTCCACCTGGGGACCGCGCACCGGCACCGCGCAGCTGCCGTCGGCGCGCCTGGCCTTCGGCCCGGGTGTGGCCCTACCGGCCGCACTGCAGTGGCTGTCCTCCATCGCGTGGGACGCGCTGGTCGGCCTGTTCGGCGGACAGGCACTGGCCCTGCTGCTCGGCATCCCGTTCTGGGTGGCCGTGCTGATCGTGCTCGCCGTGCAGGGCGCCGTCGGGTTCGTCGGCTACGAACTCATCCACCGGCTGCAGGCCGTCCTGACGGTGGTGCTGTTCGCCACCTTCGTGGTGTTCGCGGTCAAACTCGTCGAAGGCCACGATGTCGTGACCCCGGCAGCGCTGACCGGTGCCGATCTCATCGGCGCGTTCGTGCTCGAGGTGACGATCGCGCTCAGCCTGACGATCTCCTGGGCCAGCTACGCCGCGGACTTCAGCCGCTACCTGCCGGTCGACTCACCGAAGGCGAAGGTGTTCGGCTACACGTTCGGCGGAATGGTACTGGCGTACATCTTCGTCCAGGGCATCGGGATCGCCGCGGCCGATGTCATCGGCGCCCACACCGCCGAGGGGGTGCGCGATGTGATGGGCGGCGGCGCGTTGGGCGCGATCGCGCTGCTGATCATCGCCCTGGCCTCGGTGGGCTCCGGTGTCATGAACGACTACAGCGGTTCACTGGCACTGCAGACTCTCGGCGTACGGGTACGCCGACCGGTGTCCGCGGTCGTGGTGACCGTCCTTGCCTTCTTCCTCATCCTGTGGCTCGAGGGCGCCGACACCTCGACGAAATTCCTCGACGTCCTGCTGCTCATCGGGTACTGGATTCCGGCCTTCGTGGCCATCATCGGTATCGACTGGGCGCTGCGTACCCGCGGCGCAGGCCCTGCTGTCGATGTGGCCTCGGCGTTCACCGAACGCCGGCACGCCATCGCCGCGCTCGCGGTCTTCGTGGTCTCCTATGCCGCGGCGATGCCGTTCATGAACACCACGCTGATCAAGGGGCCGGTGGCGGTTGCCTGGCACGGCGCGGATATCGCGTACTTCGTCAATTTCGTTGTGGCCGCGCTGCTTTACGGCGGTTACCGGTGGCTCACCGCACCGTCGCGAAAAATGCCCTGACATCTTCGACGAGCAGCTCCGGTTGTTCGAAGGCGGCGAAATGCCCGCCGCGCGGCATCGTGGTCCATCGGGTGATGTTGTAGTGCGGCTCGCACCAGGGACGCGGCGAGCGCAGGATCTCCTTGGGGAATTCGGCGACACCGGTGGGCAGCAGCACCGGTTCGCGCTTGCCGAAAGCGCTGAAACTCTCCCAGTACAGCCGTGCCGAGGACGCGCCGGTGCCGGTCAGCCAGTACAGCATCACGTTGTCGAGGAGTTCGTCGCGACTGAACACGTTCTCCGGGTGCCCGTCGCAGTCACTCCAGGACCAGAATTTCTCCACGATCCAGGCCATCTGGGCCACCGGCGAATCGACCAGACCGTAACCCAGTGTCTGCGGCCGGGTGGACTGCTGCTTGGAGTAGCCCGCTTCCCATGTGCGGTAGTGCTTCATCGCCGCGAAAGCCCGCTGATCGTCCTCGGTCGGGCTCTGCAGGCTCTCGGCAGCGGGTTGCCCGATCGGCATGTTGGTGTGAATCGCGCAGCAGCCGCGACCATTTCGCCCGATCTGTGTGGTCACGGCCGCACCCCAGTCCCCGCCCTGGGCTCCGTATCGCCGATAACCCAGTCGGCCCATCAGGGTGTCCCAGGCCGACGCGATGCGCTCGACACCCCATCCGGTGGTGGCGGGCTTACCGGAGAAGCCGTAGCCGGGCAGTGACGGGCACACGACATGGAACGCATCCTCGGCGCGCCCGCCGTGCACGGTGGGGTCGGTCAATGGCGCGATGATCTTCTGGAACTCGACGATCGATCCCGGCCAGCCGTGGGTGATGACCAACGGGAACGCATCCTCGTGCGGGGAACGCTGGTGGATGAAATGGATGTCCAGATCGTCGATGGCGGTGATGAACTGCGGGAAGCGATTCAGTTCGGACTCCCGCGCCCGCCAGTCGTATCCGTCGGCCCAGTAGCCGGCGAGCTCCTGGGCGTAGGCCAGCGGCATGCCCTGGCTCCAGTCGTCGACGCATTCAGCCTCGGGCCAGCGGGTGTGCGCGAGCCGGCGCTTCAGGTCGTCCAGCTGATCGTCGGTCACCGCGATGCGGAAGGGCACAATCTCGCTCATTGGTTGACGATTCGCTCGCAAGCTTCGCTCATGGCGACCATCGTGGCACGTGCACGTGCGTCGGTTCGGAACGCCCGCGCAATGTCACCTCTCCGTGGCTGTCCCAATGCCCGACTTCGTCACCGGCCCGCTGCACGGCGGCACCGGAACAGGCGATCCGCCCCGCCAGTGTCTTGGCGAAATCGGCCAGCCGCGCAGCTTCATTGACCGGATCTCCGATGACGGTGTACTCATAGCGGTTCTCCGCGCCGATATTGCCCGCGAACGCAGGTCCGGCCGACACCCCGATGCCGTAATCCAGTTCCTGACGCCCGAGGGCGGCCCCCAGCGTCCGGGCCGCAGCCAGCGCAGACGCGGCCGCCGTCTCCGAGGCGATCGGTGCGCCGAACACGGCCAGCGCGGCGTCGCCCTGGAACTTGTTGATCAGCCCGTGGTGTGCGTCGACAGCCGCCACCACGATCCGGAAGAAGTCGTTGAAGACATCGGCCACCTCGGCCGGTGTGCGGGTCATCGCCAATGCGGTGGAGCCGGTCACGTCGACGAACAGCACGGCCACCTCGCGCACCTCGCCGGACAGCACGTCCTCGGCGACGGCTCCCGTGCGGATCGCCAGGCTGGCCACGTCCGGGCCGACGTGGCGGCCGAACAGGTCGCGCAGCCGGTCGCGTTCCTGCAGTCCCGCCACCATCCGGTTGAATCCGTTCTGCAGCCGGCCGATCTCGGACTGCTCGTACACATCGACCTGCTTGCCGATGCGGCCCTGTTCGACGTCGGCCATGGCGTCGATGATCTCCCGCAGGGGATCAGAGATGGAGATCGAGACCAGCATCAGGGTGCGCAACCCGAGAAACACCGAGACCAACGAGAGCAGCACCACCGGAACGTCCACCGAGGCCGATTCCGGGATCAGCCACCCGTTGGCCCGGCACACGATCATGACGACGATCGTGATGCTGGGCAACGCGGTGGTGAGTGTCCACATCAGGATGAGCCGGGCCTGCACTCCCGGTGCGGTGACGCGGCCCTCGAAATCCCTTGACGCCGCGGCCACCACGGGCCGAGTCACCCGCTGGGTGAACAGCAGGCTGCTGCTGGCGGTGGCGATGCCGGCGAACAGCACCGACGCCACGATCAGCAGGACCGGCACCCATCCGGTGACATCGCCGATGACGATGAAGATCGCGCCACTGAGCAGCCAGATCGACACCAGCAGCACCGACTGTCCCCGGACCATGTTGATCGCCGCGCGACGCTGCCGCACGTCCGGTTCGGCCCCGGCGTCGAACCAGCGCAGCGACGGCGCGATGATGCGGTAGCCACCGACCGCCGCGAGCACGGTGCCCACCAGCACCACGATCAGCAACGCCACGGGGTCGGCCTCGGGGACCAACGACTGTGCACCGCTGGGACTCTGGCGGCCGAGGGAGATCAGGACGGTGACGACCTCGGCGGCGGTCAGCAAATGCGCGAAGACCAGACCGGCGGTGAAGCGGACCGCTCTATTGAGGGACATCGGTGTACACCGCGGTGAATCCCTCGGCCGCGAAGGTGAACCCCTTGCCGCTCGATTCGCTACCGCAGGACACCCCGGTGGCTTCCTGGACGTTGCACCGGAATCCGGCGACCTGCAGCACCTTGCCGAACGGCAGCGTGACGATCGGCGCCCCGGTTCCGGTTCCCGTGTCAGTGTCGGTCACTGTCTCGACGAACCGGACATCGGAGCCGCGATCGATGGTGATGGTGTTCGGCGCGGTCGGTTCGCCGTCGGCGCCGGGTACCGCTGTCGGCGCGCCGGTGATGCCCAGCGTCGACGAGGTGGCCGGTCGGCAGGCCGCCGAGGCGTGCGGGACGATCTCGCATTGCCAGCGACCACTGGGGGTGACGAAGCGATACACCTTGGCCTCGCCGGAGACGACGTAGAACTCCGAGGCGTCGGCCAGCGTCCGATTCGAGGTGTGTTCCGGCAGTCCCGGTGCTGGTGCGGGAGTTTCGACCGGGGTCCACGGTTCGCCGGTGTTGACGATGGTGGGGGAGCCACAGCCGGCAAGTGCGGCCGTCACGAAAGCCGCACCCAGCGCCATCCGCGCGGCGGCATGGACCCGACCAGGGTTCTCGTCGTCGTCGCCGGTGTGGGTCACCGCCTCAGGGTAAGGCCCCGGCAATCGGATCCGGCTGAATGCAACCGGTGACGTGTCCCGGTGGGCAGCGAAAGCTGGCGGGGTGACCCGAGTGATTCGCTTCAACGCCTTCGACATGAACTGCGTCGCCCATCAGTCCCCGGGACTGTGGAAGCACCCCGACGATCAGTCGTGGCGGTACAAGGACCTCGAATACTGGACCGAGCTGGCCAAGCTGCTCGAGCGCGGCCGGTTCGACGGCCTGTTCATCGCCGACGTGCTCGGCACGTACGACGTCTACGGCGCCAGCGACGAGGCCGCGATCCGGCAGGCGGCCCAGATCCCGGTCAACGATCCGCTGCTGCTGGTCTCGGCCATGGCCCTGGTCACCGAGAACCTCGGATTCGGCATCACCACCGGCACCGGGTTCGAGCATCCCTACCCCTTCGCCCGGCGCATCTCCACCCTCGACCATCTGACCAAGGGCCGTGTCGGCTGGAACGTCGTGACCGGGTATCTGCCCGCCGCGGCGCGCAACATGGGCCAGACCGATCAGCCCGCCCACGACGCCCGCTACGACCACGCCGACGAGTACCTCGAGGTGCTCTACAAACTGTGGGAAGGCTCCTGGGAGGACGATGCCGTCATCCGCGACAAGGAGCGCGGGGTCTTCACCGATCCGGACAAGGTCCACCACATCGGCCACCAGGGCACCCATTTCAGCGTTCCCGGCGTGCACCTGTCCGAGCCGTCGCCGCAACGCACCCCGGTCATCTTCCAGGCCGGGTCGTCACCGCGCGGGGTCCGCTTCGCCGCCGAGAATGCCGAAGCCATCTTCACGGCGGCACCGACGAAGGCGATTCTGCGCGAGACCGTGACCACGATCCGCCGCGAGCTCGAGATCGCAGGCCGCGACCCGTACGCGGTGAAGATCTTCAACCTGTCGACGGTGGTCACCGCCGCCACCGAGGAGCAGGCGCACGCCAAGCACGCCGAGTACCTGTCCTTCGGTGACCCGGAGGGCGCCTTGACGTTCATGTCCGGCTGGATGGGTGTGGACCTGGCCCGGTACGGGTTCGACGAGCCGGTGGGCAATGTCGACTCCAACGCCATCCTGTCGGCGGTGGCGGCGTTCCAGTCCGCGGATCCCGACGGCGGGGAGTGGCAGATCAAGGACATCGCGGAGTGGGGCAAGATCGGCGGGCTCGGACCCCGCTTCGTCGGATCCGGCGCGCAGGTGGCAGATTCGTTGCAGGAGTGGGTCGAGGAGACCGACGTCGACGGGTTCAACTTCGCCTACGCGGTGACCCCAGGATCGTTCTCCGACATCGTCGACCACGTGATTCCCGAACTCACCGCGCGCGGTGCCTATCAGGATGTCTACGCGCCGGGCACGCTGCGCAACAAGCTGCTCGGCAAGGGTGATCGACTGCCCGACGAGCATCGCGGCGCCAGCTACCGGGTGGGCGGGGTGAACTCGACGATCATCGACCGGCCGTCCACGCTGCCGTCGTCCTCGGCATCGCTGGCCTCGCAACCGACTCGGGGACGCTAGCCCCGGTTAGGCTCGGCGGGTGAAGATTCGCCGGGCCACCGATGCCGACCGGCCCGCCGTGCAGCGGCTCGTCGACGTGGCGTTCACGCCGTATATCGAGCGGATCGGGCGACCGCCGGGCCCGATGACGGCCGATTACGGCCGCGCACTGGCAGATTCGCGGGTCTGGGTCATCGACGGAGACGGCGGCCTGGACGCCGTGTTGGTACTCGAAGAGCACACCGACCACCTGCTGGTCGATGTCATCGCCGTCGACCCCGCGGCGCAGGGCCGCGGGGTCGGTACGGTGCTCCTCGATCGGGCCGAGGCCGACGCCCGCGAGCTCGGTCTGACCGAGCTGCGCCTCTACACCAACGAAGCCATGACGGAGAATCTGCTCTACTACCCGCGTCGCGGGTTCGAGGAGACCGGCCGTCGCACCGAGGACGGCTTCCGGCGGGTGTACTACCGCAAGGCTGTGGTGATCTAGGGCTGCGCCCGCGAGATTGCGGTTATCGCGCCTGCTACTCGAAAAACCTTACAAAAACGGCAATCTCGCGGCCTGAGGGTCAAGCGCCGTGGTCAATTGCCGAACAACTCCGTCACGACGTCGTAGACGTGCGTGTTGTGGTGCACGCCGGTGAACCGCTCCGCGAGCGGGCCTGCGGCGGTCACCGGCACCATCGTCCCGGTGTGCTCCGCAGTCGTCCAGTCCACCTTGAACTGACGGTCGGTGCCCTTGATGGTGAACGGACCGCTGCGCTTGGGCACGCCGCCGCCCGGTAACGGCATGTTCTCCGGCGTTTCGGACCAATAGGGCACCGGGTCGTCGGCGATCTGGTCACTGTTGGGTTCTGGCTCACCGTCATTGAGCACGTTCTCGATGGCCATGCCGCCGGTCTCGTGGTCGGCGGTGACGATCAGCAGAACACCGGGATGCTCCTTCTGGTACTCGGTGATCACCTCGACCATCGCGTTCATGGATTCGCCGGCCAGCATCATGTTCTGGGCGTCGTGCTCGTGGCCGTCGGAATCCAGGTCGTCACTCTCGATGACGAGGAAGAAGCCCTTGTCGTTCTGCCCCAGGATGTCCAGCGCCTTGGCGACCAGCTTCTCCGGCGCCACGTAGTACGGGTCGTCCCGGTAGTCATAGCCTTCGATCTCGGTGGCGCGCCGCTTGGCGCTGTCCTGTACCAGGGCCAGCGCCTTGGGCCCGGCCAGTGCGTCGAAGGTGTCACGGTCGTAGGCGTAGCCGTAGCCGAGTTCCTCGGCGCGCTGCACCAGATTCGACGCGCCTTCGCTGGCGTCGTCTTCACCCGCATCGGGAATCCTGCCGGCGTCTCCCGTCGGATACCAGTATTTTTCGCCCCCACCGAACAGCACGTCGACACCGCGGTCGAGATAGCCCTCGGCGATCTCGACCTTGAGGTCCCGGTCGGGAACCGGTGCGCCGAACGCCGCGAGGGTGGCGTTGGTGACGTCGTGGTCGTCGACCAGACCCGTCGACATACCGCGTTCCCTGGCCAGGTCGAGCAGGGTCGGCACCGATTCCCCGTCCGGACCCAGACCCGTGGTGCCGTTGGGAACCTTCTTACCGATTGCCCACGCGGTGGCACCTGCGGCCGAATCGGTGACCGCGTACTCGGGATCGCCCGGGACCGTGTCCAGCATGCCCGCGAAAGGCAGCGCGTCCATCGGCTGACGCTCGTCGAGCCCGTAGGAATGGTATTGGATCGCGGTGCGCTGCTGTGAACCCATCCCGTCGCCGCTGAGGATGATGACGCTGGGATTCTCGGGCAGCGCATCGGATTCGGAGGCGGAGTCACTGCAGGCGCTCAGGGTGAGGACGCCGACGGCGACCAGCGAGAGCAGTGGGACGACGCGATGGGTGGCGGGCATGCGAGGACCCTGGCAGCGAAGCAATGCCGCCACCACACCGCAGAATGAACGCTGGGCGAACAGTTCTCAGTACACGGATGCGGCGTTGGACCGGACCCATTCGCGTTCGGCCTCCGAACCCGCCGGTGGCGGGATGAGCCCGTTGATCATCCACAGTTCCTCGCTGGTCTCATCGACGTGGAACTCCCAGTGCAATCCCGCGTGCCGGCCGAGGTAGGGCTCCAGGATCGACTTGATCCAGCGACTGGTGCGCTGCCTGCCCGCGGAATCCACGCTGCTGCGGGCGATGTGTTCGATGACGACGCGCACCCCGACCGGCGTGGGCTCGCCGCCGACGTACAGGTTCGAGGGTGTCGTCTCGCTGAAGACGACGACCACGTAGAAGCGCGGCAGCCCGATCTTCTCGTAGTGATCGGTGATGCGCGACGCGAGTTCGCGCTTCTCGTTCTCGGTGAAGATGCCCGGGGTGTGGTGAATGGTCCAGAGCGGCATGAGTTTCGRCTCTCCTGAGGTATCCCGGTCAGTGCGCCAGGTCGAAGACGAGGTCCTCGACGGGCCCGGACAGTTTGGCCTTGACCGCGGCGGTCACCTCGTCGACCAGGACCTCGTGGGCGCCGGCCTCCAGGGCGTCGATCACGGTGGCGGCGACGTCGGCCGGAGCGGTCTTGGGCAGGCCGACCTCGGACACCATCTCGGTGTCGATGAACCCGACATGTACGCCGAGCACCTGGGTGCCCTGTGCGCTCAACTCGGCGCGCAGCGAGTTGGTCAGCGACCAGATGGCGGCCTTGGAGGCACCGTAGGCGCCGCTGCCACCCAGCCAGGACAGCACCGAATGCACGTTCACCAGAGCACCGCCGCCGTTGGCAGCCAATATCGGCGCCAGCGCCCGGGTGACCCGCAGCGGACCGAGGGTGTTGATGTCGAACGTCGTGGTGATGTCGTCGAAATCTCMGGTCAGCAGTGCGCCCGGCAGCAGGATCCCGGCGTTGTTGATGACGATGTCGACATCGGAGGCGATCGCCGCCAGCTCGCCGACCGACTGCGCGTTTTGCACCTCGAGGGGGAGGTTGACCACTCCGGTGCGACCATCCGAATACTGTTCGCGGGCAGTCGAATACACCTTCGCCGCACCGCGGGAGAGTACCTCGTCGACCAGCGCCGAGCCGAGACCGCGACGGCCCCCGGTCACCAATACCGTTTTTCCATTTACTGCCACCATGGCCGTTCCTCCCGGCTGAATAACGTTTACGTTAGTGAGATACAAGCACGACTAGCTGACTAACGCAAGCATTAGTTACACTGGAGTGATGGCGATGACATTCGAGCGGCGGCTCCAGGACCGTGAGTCCTGGACCGTCGGTGAACGCTGTTCGGCGGCCAAGGTGCTGGATTTGCTCAGCACCAAGACGGCGTTTCTCGCTGTCCGTGAATGCTTTTATGGCACAAGGCGTTTCGAAGACTTTGTGGATCGGATAGGCAGCTCCGCACCCGCCGTGTCACGCGCACTGAAGCAGCTGGAGGCCGCCGGCGTGGTCCAGCGGGCGCCCTACCGCGAACCCGGCAGCCGGGTGCGCGACGAATATCACCTCACCCCGGCGGGGGAGGACCTGCTGCCGGTCTTCCTGTCGCTGATGCAGTGGGGTGACGCGCACCTGCAGGACGGCAAGCCGCCGCTGTCCTTTCTCGATCAGCGGGGACGGCCGGTCCGGGTACGGGTCACGGCCGACACCGAAAGCCCCGCGGTGCACTCGGGTGACCTCGAGATCCGCTACAACAGGTGACGAGGTGGGGCGCGGTTAAACTGCGCACGTGACGCAGGTGACCGATAGGGACGATCCTGCGCTGAAGCCGTTCTCGGTGTTCGCACTGCTCTACACCATTGCCATCGTCATGGAACTCGGCGAGCAGTGGATCGATCCGTGGTTCACCGGCGGCTTCATCCTGGTCGCCGGCGCCGCCATCGCCACCGGGATCACCCGGCTCAAATTCCTGGTGTTACTGGTGGCCTCGACGACCTACTTTCTGCTCTTCCGATTCCCGGATGTCGCCAACCACGTCAACCTGGTGCTGTGCCTGAACCTGGCGATGATCCTGGTGCTCGCGCACTCACTGATTCGGCGCCGGCAGGCACCCGATCACGACTACACCGCGATGCTCCCCGTGCTGCGGGTCGGTTTGATCCTGGTCTACGTCATCGCCGGCTTCGACAAGCTCAACTCCGATTTCTTCGACCCCGCTGCCTCGTGCGCGGCGGGGATGCTGCAATCGATCATCGACGCCATGCAGACCCGCTTCCTGGGAATGCCGCTGGTGCTTCCGGTCGCGGTCGTGCTGGCGTATCTCGGATTTCGGTTGCTGCGACGAGGGAGATTCGGCACCGCGGGCAACCGGGTGTTCACCGCGGTGGTGGTCGGTCTCGCCGCCGCGGGTCTCGCGGCCGTACTGCTGGTGCTCTTCGCGCCGCGGCACGGCGCATTGGCGCCCGCGATCGGTGTCATCGCGGCGGTATCGGTGATCGGGTGGGAGCTCGGTGGCGGTCTGCTGCTGTCCGTCCCGCGGTTGCAGGCGGCCATCCTGGCGTTCTCGCTGACCATGCACGCCGCCCTCGCGTTGATCGGGTTCGTCGACTTCGGAGCGCTGGCCGTCGCCCTGCTGTTCACCTTCGTGCCCGCGAGCCACCTACAGCTGCTGACCGTCGCCCGGGGGACGGCTGCGCCACGGGTACGGGCCTACACCGGGATCTGCTTCGGGATCGCGCTGGTGTGTGGGTGGAGCGCTCATGTCCACCGGATACCGGAGCTGACGCTGCTCACCGGACTGGCCTTCGACGCCGCCGTCGGCATCGCGATCTGGCCGCTGCTGGCGGCGGTGTTCTCGACAGATCGCGGCCCCCGCTGGGAGGGCGTGCGTGTCCTGGACAGGCGGATGCCTGCGCTGCTCTACGCTTTCCCGATCCTGCTGGTCTTCATCGGCCTGACGCCGTATCTGGGGCTGCGCACCGCGGGCAATTTCTCGATGTTCAGCAATCTGCGCACCGAGGGGGAGTCGTCCAACCACTTTCTGCTGGGCAGCAATCCGATCAAAGTATGGGGCTACCAGGAGGACGTGGTCTGGATCCTCGATATCGATGATCGCTACGGCGACGTCATCTATCACTTCGACGGTTCCCCTCGTGGTTACGCACTGCCGGTCGTGGAGTTCCGCAAGTGGATCCACGCGTGGGGGCAGGCCGGTTACAGGGTGCCGATGACGTACGCCTATGACGGGTACCGCTACACCACCGAGGACATCGTCACCGATCCGGCCTGGCGCACCGACGATCTCAGCCCAGCGATGTATCTGATGGACTTCCGCTACGTCCAACCGGGGCAACCCAACTACTGCCGGTGGTGACCGCCCTTTCAGGGCAACGGCACCGACCAGTGCAGCACGGTCCCACCGGAATCGGCGGTCCTGAGCTCGAACACCCCGCCGCCCTGGGTAGCCCGCCCGCGCAGGTTGGTGAGCCCACTCTCGGTGATGTTCGCGCCGATGCCGCAGCCGTTGTCGGTGACGGTGATGCCGAGATCGTCGTCGACGGTGACCACCACCGCGAGCTCGGTGGCACCGGAATGGCGTACCGCGTTGCTCACGGCTTCACGGACCACTGCCTCGGCGTGATCGGCCAGCGCGGCCTCGACCACCGACAACGGACCGATGAACTGGATGGTGGTGCGCAGGCCGGACGCCGAGAACTGATCGACGGCCTCCTGTAAGCGCTGCCGCAGACGCACCGCACCCGGTGCGCCGCCGTGCAGGTCGAAGATCGTGGTGCGGATCTCCTGGATCACCTCCTGCAGGTCGTCGACCGATGCCGACAGACGCTGCGCCACTTCGGCGGAACCCGCCCGCGCGACGGTGCCCTGCAGCGACAGCCCGACCGCGAACAGTCGCTGGATGACGTGGTCATGCAGGTCGCGGGCGATCCGGTCGCGGTCGGTGAGGACGTCGAGTTCGCGCATCTTCCGCTGGGTGATGGCCAACTGCCAGGCCAGCACGGCCTGATCGGCGAACGACGCCGTCATCTGCAGGTGTTCGACGGTGAACGGTCGAGCAGCGGCCCGGCGCAGGATGACGAGCACACCGGCCACCGAATCCGTGGCGCGCAACGGCACCACGAGCGCCGGCCCGGGTTCTCCGAAGCCGCTCGAGACATCGAAGACCTCGCAGCGACGAGGCCGCCCGTCCCCTAGGGCCGCGCCGAGAACGGTCCCCGCGACCGCGATGGGCGCCATCGCGTCGGCGGCGACGGGGGAGTCGCCCGCGATCTCGGTGACGACCACGTGACCGTCGGTCGTGGCATCGGTGTCGTCGGCAGGGACCGCGACGAAGGCGATCTGCGCACCGGTGAGGGTGAGCGCCTTGTGGGCGATCAGCTGGTACACCCGGCCCGGATCGGTGCCCGCCAGCAGTTCGGTGGCGATATCCCGGGTGGCTTCGATCCACGACTGACGGGCCCGCGACTGCTCGTAGAGACGCGCATTGTCTATCGCGATACCGGCTGCCGCCGCCAGCGCCTGGGCCAGCACCTCGTCGTCCTCGCTGAACGGCTGCCCGGTGTTCTTCTCCGTCAGATACAGGTTGCCGTAGACCTCGTCACGAATGCGGACCGGAACTCCGAGAAAGGTCCGCATCGGCGGATGGTTGGGCGGAAACCCCACCGAAGCCGGGTGGTCGGTGATGTTGTCCAGCCGGATGGGTCTCGGTTCGTCGATCAGCAGTCCGAGCACACCGCGTCCCTGCGGCAACGGACCGATCTCCGCCCGGGTGTCCGCGTCGATGCCCTCGTAGACGAACTCGACGAGTTCATGGCCGTCTTCTTCGCGTCCGCGCACGCCGAGCGCACCGTATCGGGCGTCCATCAGTTCGATCGCGGTGTGCACGATGGTGCGCAGGGTGATCTCCAGGTCGAGGCCGGACGTCACCGCCAGCATCGCCTCGACGAGCCCTTCGACGCGGTTACCGCTCTCGACGATCTCCTCGACGCGGTCCTGGACCTCGCCGAGCAGCTCACGCAGTCTCAGCTGCGACAGCGTCTCGCGTACCGGCCGGACGCCACGCTCACCGTCTGCTGCATCACCGTCGGGCACGTGGCCATTCACGTGGCCATTGTCCCACCGGCCGATGCCGGGGTGCGCATGCGGCAGGATGGGCAGATGACCGATAGTGCGCAGCCCATCGTGGTCGGAGTCGACGGTTCCACGAGCGCGGTGGGTGCGGCGACGTGGGCAGGCGGGGTGGCCGCGCGGCTGGGTGCACCCCTGCACATCGTGTACGCCACGCCCTATCTCGGACACAATTTCACCGATGCGGCGGCGGCCGTCCGGGCGGCGGCGATCACCGGGCAGCATGAGGCCGCGGCCTCCATCCTGGACGCGGCAGCCGAAGCGGTACGGCGCACCCAACCCGATCTGAGCATCACCACCAGCGCGCCGTCCGAGACCGCCGACCAAGCGCTGGAAACCCTGAGTGCTCAGGCACGGCTGATCGTGCTGGGTTCACAGGACGTATCGGCGGCCTCGGCGTTGCTGATCGGCTCGCTGACGCTGAAGACCATCAGCCGGTCCGCATGTCCGGTCATCGCCTGGCGGGGCGACATCCTCGCCCCGACAACGCAACCGATCGTCGTCGGGGTGGACGGCACCACCAGCGATGCCGCCCTCGGGCTGGCGTTCGAACTCGCCGCCGCACTGCGCGTCCCGTTGTGGGCCGTGCGTTCCTCTTCGTCCCGTCGCGCCCCCGGCGATGTCACGATCCCGTTCCTGATCGACTGGGAGGCACTGGAAGCCATGGAATGGAGTGCGCTGAGCACCACGGTCGGCCCCTGGGCACAACGCCATCCGGATGTGGACGTCAGTTTCTTCGTCGAGCCCGCCAAGCCCAGCCAGGCACTGCTGCACCACCTCGACGGCGCCCAGCTCGTCATCGTCGGGACCCGCGGTCACGGTGCACTGGCCGGTGCGCTGATCGGATCCACCAGCCTCAACCTGTTACACCA
>NZ_JBFUKN010000123.1:0-14930 GCF_056400845.1 Mycobacterium sp. P4_H6
GTGCACCCGGCGGGGGCGGCGGCACGTTGGGATCACCGGGTACCGGCGGCACCGGCGGACCGACCGGCACCGTCGTCGGCGGACCCCACGGGATGGTGATGCCCGGCGCGATCTCCAGCGTCGGCTGGATCACCGTCTCCGACGGCGGCGGCGGGATGGCCGGATCAGACGACGGTGGCGGCGGCGGTGCGGCCGGCGGACCGGCGTACCCACCGATCTCGGGCGGCTTCGGGAATGTCTCGTTGTCGGTGCCGTCGAGGGCGCCGTCCATGGTGGCTTTCCAGATGTCCGACGGCAGCCCCGAGCCGTAGACCGGGCCGCCCCACTGGTTGACCAGCGGCTTGTCCCCCCCGGTGGTGCCCACCCAGACGGCGGTGGACAGCGACGGCGTGAAACCGACCATCCACGCGTCCCGGTTGGCCCCGGTGTCACCGAGCTGGTTGGTGCCGGTCTTGGCCGCCGACGGACGCCCGCCGGCCAGGTTGTGCCCGTTGGAGTAACCGGCGATCGGCTGCATCGCGGCCGTCACGTTGTCGGCGACGGCGGAGTCGATGCGCTGCTCGCCCTCGTCGGCCCCGGAGGAGTCGAACAGCACGTTGCCCTGCGAGTCCTCCACCTTCTGCACGAAATGCGGGCGGTGCCACACGCCGGAGTTGGCCAGCGTGGCGTAGGCGGAGGCCATGTCGATGACCCGGCTCTGGTACTGGCCGAGCACGATGCCGTTGTTGGGCGGTCCGCCCTGCCCGTCCTCGCTCAGGGTGTGTTCCACGCCGGGGAAGCTCTCGGCGATACCGGCCTTGTGCGCGRCGTCGGCCACATCCTGCGGACCGTTCTGCAACTTGAGCATCAACCGGTAGTAGCTGGTGTTGAGCGACCGCTTGAGCGCCTCGGCGATATTGCAGGTGCCGCAGCCGCCACCCTCGACGTTGGAGATCTTGATGCCGTTGAGTTCCAACGGCGAGCTGTCGATGTTGTAGCCCAGCCCGATGCCCTGCTGCAGCGCCGCCACCAAGGCGAACACCTTGAACGAGGACCCCGTCGGCAGACCGGCCTGCGCGAAGTCGAAGCCGTTGGCATCCGATCCGCCGTAGTAGGCCTTCACCCCACCGGTGCGCGGATCGATGGACACCACCGCCGATCGCATGTCGGGGTCCTGGTCCTCCAGGGTCTCGGCGACGGCCTCCTCGGCGGAGCGCTGCGCCGTCGGGTCGATCGTGGTGGTGATCTTCAGACCCTCGGTGTTCAGTGTCTGCTCGGTGATGTCGAAGAGCTCGAGGAGCTCCTTGGTGACCTGACGTTCGATGAGCCCGTTGGGGCCGGTGGTCTGGTTGGCCGTGCTCGCGAAATCGGGTGCCACCGTCGGCGGGAACACCTGGGCGGCGCGGTCGGCCGGGGAGAGCGCACCGATCTCGACCATGCCGTCGAGCACCCAGTTCCAGCGGTCGGCCGCACCCTCGGGGTCCACCGCCGGGTCGAGTGTGGAGGGCCGCTGGATGAGCGCCGCCAGCAGCGCGCCCTCGGCCACGTTCAGCTGTTCGACCGGTTTACCGAAGTACGCCTGGGCCGCCGCGGAGATGCCGTACGAGCCGCGGCCGAAGTAGATGATGTTGAGGTAGGACTCCAGCACCTGGTCCTTGGACCACTCCCCCGACATCTTGGTGGAGATGACGAGTTCCTTGGCTTTTCGTACCAGCCCGCCGACGCCGGAGCGTTCGTCGCCGACGAGGGCGTTCTTCACGTACTGCTGGGTGATGGTCGATCCGCCCTGCAGTCCGTTGCCGCCGCCGAACAGGTTGTTCAGGAAGGCGCGGGCGAAGCCGGTGAACGAGAATCCCGGGTTGGAGTAGAAGTCCCGGTCCTCGGCGGCCATCACCGAGTTCCGGACGTGCACCGGAATCTGGTCGATCTTCACATCGACCCGGTTGCCCTCGGGCGGAATGATTTTCGCGAGTTCGCTGCCGTCGCTGGCCAGGATGGTGGACACCTGCGCGGTGCGGATGTCGCCGGGTTTGGGGACGTCGACGATCAGGTACGCCATGCCGAACGTGATCATCGGTAGCGCCACGAACAGCACCAGCGCGGCATATAGCGAGCGGCGCACCCACTTCCACTGGAAGCGGCGTCCGGCCTTCGACCCGGGAGCGCCCGGGGGCGGCCCGCCGGGGCCGCCTGGACCGCCCGGCGGCGGAGGTGGCGGTGGCCGACGCGGGGGCCCGCCGTCGAGAGCGGCCTTGACGACATCGATCGGGTCGCGCAGGTGCGGTGCCACGTCGTGGCGGACCGGAGGGATCAGTGCGGTCCTGCGGTCATCGGGAACCCCGCCTGCGGGCGGAGCGCGGTGCGCGGGCGGGTTCGGGCGGGCAGGGCTCGCGCCAGCGGACCGCTCGTTTCCGGCATCATCCGCTGACCTGCTCTGGCGCCCTTCGCTATTCACTGGCCGTACGCGCGTCGGAACGCGCCGTTCGAGTGCTCTTGCCGCGTGTCCCGTTCTTCGGGCGCGGCGTGCCGAGCACATACGACTTGACCAGATGATTCCAACTGCAAGTGCGGCATACCTCCACCACATGGACGGCGAATTCGTCGAAACGGGTCGCGAGCAGCACCAGCTCCTCAGCGGTGCGCGCCGAACCCGACACCGCGCCGAGGTGCTCGCCGAACACCCAGGACACCAGGGTCAGCTGTTCCTTCCGGCAGATCGGGCACATCACCGAACTGGTCTTCCCGTGGTACTTGGCGGCGCGCAGCAGGTAGGGGTTCGCATCGCAGACTTCGGTGACACCGGTCCGCCCGGAATACACCTCGGCCAGCAGGGACCGACGCCGCAGGGCGTAATCCACCACCTGTCGCTGCAATCGCACGACCACCAGAGTACGTCGGTGCCCCAGCTACCGAGGCGCGACGGCAGCGGGATGGCCGCAGAACTTCTAGCATCAATCGTCGTGGCGGGACGGCAGACAGCACGAACACGGGCACGCGACACCGACCGCGATGCCGCGTGCAAGGCCTTGGACAACGCGTTCAGCGAAGGCCAGCTCGCGATGGACGAACATCGGCGTCGCATCGATGCCGCCATCAAGGCGGCCACCCTGGCCGAGCTGCACGAACTGCTCGACGATCTGCAGCTCGACGATCCGCTGCCACAGCCCCGACCGACGAAACAGCGTCGCCGCGACATCGGTCTCGCGGTGGCCGGAGGCCTGGTCGCGCTGATCGTGGCCGTCGGCTGGGGTGTCGCGTCGCAGCCCGATGCGCCCGTCGACCCGCCGGACGCCGCCGTTCCGGAAACCCCGGCGCCACCGCCGGCCGTCACCCCGGCCCCGCCGCCCCCGGTCGACGACGTGCCGCCGGTGGTGCTGAACCTGCCTCGGTACATGGACACCGTCGAGGGCATGACCGGCGTCCTCGACGAGATCCGCAAGCGCTTCGGCAGCACCATGGGCTACGAGCTGGCCTTCCGGCCAGACCAGGCATTTCTGTCGCTGCCCGATCCCGCCAACGATGAGCGCAAGGTGATCTACACCTATCGCGGCGGTTGGGGAAGTCCCGCCGGCTCCGCGCGATCCGACTCGGACATCCTGGTGGACCTCAGCCTGTTCGACATCGGCGCCACGGTCGCCGCCTGGCAGTCGGCACCCGCCACGCTGCAGATCGCGCCCGACGATGTGCAGGACTCCTATCTGGATGTCGACCACATCGCCGAGCCCGGCGGGCCGGGTGCACTGGAGACGCTGATCCGGGTCACCACGAAGTCGGGGATGAACGGTTTCATCTATCTGGACCCGGCCGGCGCGATCAAAAGGGTCGAAAACCCGAGCTGAGCGCGCCGCGGCGGGCCCCTGCGCCCTACGATCATCGGCGTGGCGACACGGCAGACGGCGGGCACCCGGGCGAAAGACTCCGACCGCGACGACACGTGCAAGGTTCTGGACAGCGCGCTGAGCGAAGGTCAGCTGTCCATGGAGGAGCACCGGCAGCGGGTGGCCTCGGCGACCACCGCGGCGACGCTCGGCGACCTACAGTCACTGGTCGCCGATCTGCAGACCACGAGTTCACCGATCAAGCTGCCCGACCTCAAGCCCGAGCGCTCCGCGGTCGCCATCGGCGCCGGGGCCGGCTGGGGTATCCGCATCGCGACGGCCGTGGTCCTGGTCATCCTCGGGATCGCCATCGGCTGGGGGCTGTACGGCAACACGTCCTCACCGCTGAGCTTCGAGACCGATCCCGGCGCCAAGGACGACGGCATTCCTGCGACCGTGCTGACCGCCCCGCGGCAACTGCAGTCACTGGGCGGACTCAACGGGTTGTTCCAGCAGATGAAGACGAAATTCGGTGACACCAAGGGTTTCGACCTGACGATCTTCGATGACTACGCGTCGCTGGAACGTCCTGACCCGAACGAGCCCCGCCGGGTACTGCGCTACAGCTACCGCGGCGGCTGGGATGACCCGTCGGAGACCAGTGTCAGCAGCGACGCCCGCCTCGTGGATCTGGCTGCCTTCGATGTGCCCACGTTCGTCGGCCTGATCCGCGGCGCCCCGGAGACCCTCGGCATCGACCCGGCCGAGGTCAAGCAGATCCACATCAGTGTCGGCCCCAACTCCGATATCACCGCGCCGCCGGAGGGCATCGAGATCAGCGTCTACGTCTCGCCGCAGTTCGGGAACAGCGGATACATCGAGTTCAACGGCGATGCCTCGGTGAAGCGGATCAACTACCCCAGCCCCTGATGCGATTTGCGGAGTTCTTGTCGGAATGAGTCCGACGAGAACTCCACAAATCACCGGGGTGATCGCCGAAATGTCATCCTCATGTAGCGCCGTATATATCGGCGCGATACACTTTGCCGAGGTGTTGGTCCGTCGTAGCGACCGACCACACGATGGCGATGGGATGCGGCGCCGAGCCGCACAGGGGGAGGTGATTCGATGCTGGAGCTGGCCATTCTGGGACTCCTGCTGGAGTCGCCGATGCACGGCTACGAGCTTCGTAAGCGCCTGACCGGGTTGTTGGGCGCGTTCCGCGCGTTTTCCTACGGCTCGCTGTACCCGGCGCTGCGGCGCATGCAGGCCGACGGCCTCATCGTCGAGGACGCCGCCCCGGACGGAACCCCCAAGATGCGCCGCGCCCGGCGCGTCTACCAGCTCAGCGATACCGGCAAGGCACGCTTCGCCGAGCTGGTGGCCGACACCGGACCGCAGAACTACACCGACGACGGTTTCGGCGTGCACCTGGCGTTCTTCAACCGCACGCCCGCCGAGGCCAGGATGCGCATCCTGGAAGGCCGTCGTCGCCAGGTGGAGGAACGCCGCGAAGGTCTGCGGGAAGCGATCGCGCGGGCGAGCACGTCGCTCGACCGCTACACCCGCCAGTTGCACCAGCTGGGCCTGGAGTCCAGTGAGCGCGAAGTCAAATGGCTCAACGAACTGATCGCGGCCGAACGCGTCGCACAGGGCAACCCGGAAACACAGCCGTGAGCATCACCGAGCATCGAGATCCAAAGGAGAATGACCATGTCGAAGCCTGAGTCCACCGAAGTCAGGGTCGCGATTGTCGGAGTCGGCAACTGCGCATCCTCCTTGGTCCAGGGTGTGCAGTACTACCGCGACGCCGACGAGAACGTCAGCGTCCCCGGCCTGATGCACGTGAAGTTCGGGCCGTACCACGTCCGCGACGTGAAGTTCGTCGCCGCGTTCGACGTGGACGCCAAGAAGGTCGGCTTCGACCTGTCCGAGGCCATCGGCGCTTCGGAGAACAACACCATCAAGATCGCCGACGTACCGCCCACCGACATCATCGTGCAGCGCGGCCCGACGCTCGACGGCATCGGCAAGTACTACTCCGAGACCATCGAGGTCTCCGACGCCGACCCGGTCGACGTCGTCAAGGTGCTCAAGGATGCCAAGGTCGACGTGCTGGTGTCCTACCTGCCCGTCGGTTCCGAAGAGGCCGACAAGTTCTACGCCCAGTGCGCCATCGACGCCAAGGTCGCGTTCGTCAACGCCCTGCCGGTGTTCATCGCCTCGGACCCGGTGTGGGCCAAGAAGTTCAGCGACGCCGGTGTGCCGATCGTCGGCGACGACATCAAGAGCCAGGTCGGCGCCACCATCACCCACCGCGTGATGGCCAAGCTGTTCGAGGATCGCGGCGTCACCCTGGACCGCACCTACCAGCTCAACGTCGGCGGCAACATGGACTTCAAGAACATGCTCGAGCGTGAGCGCCTGGAGTCCAAGAAGGTCTCCAAGACCCAGGCCGTGACCAGCAACCTGACCGGCTCGCTCGCCGACAAGGTGTACGACAAGAACGTGCACATCGGCCCGTCGGACTACGTCGCCTGGCTCGATGACCGCAAGTGGGCCTACGTCCGCCTGGAGGGCCGCGCCTTCGGTGACGTGCCGCTGAACCTGGAATACAAGCTCGAGGTCTGGGACTCGCCGAACTCGGCAGGCATCATCATCGACGCTGTGCGCGCCGCGAAGATCGCCCTGGACCGCGGCCTGGGCGGCCCGATCCTGCCGGCCTCGGCCTACCTGATGAAGAGCCCGCCGGAGCAGCTGGCCGACGACGTCGCCCGCACCCAGCTGGAAGCTTTCATCGAAGGCTGATTCTTTCCGCCGAGAGTGCGGTGAGATCGCGTTTCCACCCGGATTCGCGATCTCACCGCACTTTMGTCGTTTCGGGGGACGTATAAAGAGTTCGTGAGTTTCCCCGAAATCTCCGACGACGAACTGCTGGGCCTCGACGAGTTCGCGCTACTGCACGAGAACGCCGAGCAGGCCGGGGTGAGCGAGATTCCCCCGGCCCAACGACTGGATCTCGGCGAGATCAGCGCCGTGAAATGGGGTTCGGAGTCGCCGGCGGTGGTGTTTCTGCACGGTGGCGGCCAGAACGCGCACACCTGGGACACCGTCATCCTCGGACTGGGGCTGCCCGCGCTGGCGATCGACCTGCCCGGGCACGGACGCTCGGCCTGGCGCGAGGACGGGGACTACGGGCCCAAACTCAACGCCGAGACCGTCAAACCGGTGCTGCGGGACCACGCTCCCGAGGCTCGCCTCGTGGTCGGCATGTCGCTGGGCGGGCTGACCGCGCTGCGCGTGGCGGCCACCGAGCCGGCGCTGGTACCCGAACTGGTGCTCGTCGACGTCACCCCGTCGGCACCCGAACGGCACGAGCAGATGTCCAAGGCCCAGCTCGGCGCGGTGGCCCTGGTGCAGGGCGAGCGGACCTTCCCGTCCTTCCAGGCGATGCTCGACGTGACCGTCGCCGCGGCACCGCACCGCGATCGGAACTCGTTGCGGCGCGGCGTGTTCCACAATGCCAAACGCCTCGACGACGGCACCTGGACCTGGCGCTACGACTCGTTCCGCAAGGGCGTCACCGACAAGAGCGACGGCATGCCGGACTCCTTCCTGGGCTTGTGGGACGACGTCGGATCCATCACCATGCCGACCACCCTGGTGCGCGGCGCCGACTCCTACTTCGTCAACGACGAGGACGCGGCCGCATTCGCCGACGGCGCCCCGGGCTTCCGGCAGACCCACGTCGTCGAGGGCGCGGGTCATTCGGTGCAGGGTGATCAGCCGCTGAAGCTGATCGAGATCCTGCGGGGCATCACCGGCTGACCGGCACCACCGTGTAGCCGAGGTCGCGCAGCACCCCGATCTCCAGTGGGCTGAGCACCCGTATGCCGATGCCGCTGTCCGTCCTGGCGTTCATCAGCAGCTGATTCTCCCCGGCGAAGGTCACGTCGTCGGTATGGCTTCCGGAGCTGCCGTCCGACCAGGGATTCGGGGTGAACAACGGCACCAAACCGCCGTAGGCCGCGACGGCGTTCTTCCCGCCGAAGTACAGACCGCCCTCCTGCCCGACGAGGTACCCGTTGTTGTCGTCGTCCCATCGGTAGTCCCGACCGATCAGAGTCCTTCCGTTGGCGTTCATCAGGAATCGGTCCGTGGTCAGCCAGTATCGGTTGTCGTTGTCGCCGGGCGCCCCGATCATCGACATGAATCCGAACGAATGCAGCAGCTCGTGCATGGCCGTGGACTGGAAGTCGTACTCACCGGCGCCCACGGTTTCCCCGAGCCCCCACGCAGCGCCGAAGTTCCAATCGATCTCACCATCGACCGCGGCGCCGTTGGCATCCTTACCGGTGAGCAACTTGTGCTGCGCCACGGTATTCCAGTAGCCGGGCTGCTCGCTGAGAAGACCGCTGCCCGCCGCGGCCAGCGTGCGTGAGCCCGGATTGTTCTCGCCCGTGACCGAATAGGTCAGCACGACCGGATTGAGGACCCGGAAGTAGAGGATCAACGCATCGGCCGAACGCTGCAGTTCCGCCCGACGTTCGGCGGTCCAGTGCTCGGCACCGTCGGTGTAGTTGAAGGCGAACGTGACCGCACCCTGGTTGATCAACGACCGCAACGGGTTGCTACCCACCGGCCGCAGCGGTTCCAGCAGATTGGTGTGGAAGCCGACGTCGATGGCGGTGACCCGGAAGGCGTCCACGCCGTCGAAGTCGGCGCCGGGGGTGTAGGTGAAGGTGCCGTCCCCGGTGATGTGCACGGTCCCCGATTTGGGTCCGCGGGTCAGGACGTAGATCAGCCGGTCGCCGTCCGGGTCGTGTGCACCGAGGGTGCCGGTGACGGGGCCGTTGAGCACTCCGCTGATCTGGACCGGGTCGATGGTGGGCGCCTGGTTGAAGAACGTGCGCCGGATCGTGAAGAACGACGCCTCCAGCTGAGCCTTGGTGCGATCCGACGTATTCAACGATTCGATCCAGCCCAGGCTGTCGTCGGTCCAGGCATCCAGCGAACGGGCCACCCAGCGCTGATACGGGCTCTGCCATGACCGGGTTGCCGACGGCGCCGGATCGGGGGTCGAGATAGGCTGTGCCGCTGGGGTGTTCACCGTGGCGGCGACGGTAGCCGCCGGGGTCTCGGTGACGTCGCGGTCGGCTTGTTCGGCTTGTTCGGTTTGGAGATCCACGTCGTCGTCGAGATCGGCGTCCTTCGCGTCATCGTCGTCCGTGTCGGTGGAGCGTTGCGCGCGCCGCGGGTCGTCCGCGGACCGGACCGTCCGCACCGAGCGCACCGAGCGGTTGCCGTCGGATCCCGACGCACTCGAGGATGCCGAGGACTTGCCGCCGGTGTCCGCCGCGGCGACACCGGCCTGGGGACCCGCTATCGACATCCCCCACAGCGCGGCGCCCATCCCGGCGGAGGCCGCACCCAGCTGCAGCCAACGGCGGACGGCGAATCCTTCAGCACGGCGGACCGACATATTTGACCCTCTCGTCAATAGATTTACCGGGACTGTACGCCCGACCCGGCGCCCACGGCAGCAAATTCTGTGACGTGTCAAACATTGCGCCTGGTGGACAGTCCGGTCCGTCAACCGCCGTTCACCTTCTGGTTGCCGTCTGCTAGTCCGGCTCCCGTAACTTTCCCCCGAACCGACGTCCAGCCCACGCCGGTGTTCGAGGTGGAAGGATCCCCGCAGCCATGGCGCTTATTCCGTTGAATCTCTTTGTCGCGCATCAAGGTCGGTCGTCGCGCCAGCATGTCACCTGCCGCAACCGGTGTGGTGACGCCTGTTCCAAGCCTGTCCCCAACACCAGCGACAACGAGTACTTCGGCGATATCGTGCAGGCGATGTCGCGGCGCAACGTGCTCCGCGTCGGCGGGGTGGCCGTGTTGGCCGTCGGTGCCGGATCGGCGCTGGCCGCCTGCAGCACCAGCGAAAAGCCCTCTGCCACCGCAACTTCCGCCGCTCCCGCGGAGGTCCCCGAGACGCCCTCGGGTATGCGCTTCGATAGCGTGGCGGTCAACACCGAGGATGCTGTGGTGGTGCCCGAGGGTTACCAGCAGCGTGTGGTGATCGGCTGGGGTGACCCGGTCCTGCCCGGTGCCCCGGTGTTCGACATCGCCAAGCAGACCGGCGCCTCCCAGCGCCAGCAGTTCGGCTTCAACAACGATTTCGCCGCACTGCTGCCGATCCCCGGTCAGAGCGGGCGTTCGCTCCTGGTGGTCAACCACGAGTACAACAGCCCCCAGTTCATGTTTCCCGGCTACGACGCCGAGGCACCGACCCGGGAGCAGTTCGATGTCGAGATCGCGGCCGTCGGACTCTCGGTCGTCGAGGTGGAACGCAGCCCCCAGGGTGGACTCCGCCCGGTACTCGGCCGCTACAACCGCCGCATCACCGCCGACACCCCGTTCACCCTGACCGGTCCCGCCGCGGGCTCGGACACCGTCAAGACCGCCGCCGATCCCACCGGCAGGTCCGTCCTCGGCACCTTCGCGAACTGCGCCGGCGGCGTAACCCCCTGGGGCACCATCCTTTCCGGTGAGGAGAATTTCAACTCCTACTTCGGCGCGGTCGAAGGCGCACCGCTGCCGAACGCCGATCAGGCCGACCGCTACGGGGTGGCCGCCGAACCGTCCGAACTCGGCTGGGAGAAGTTCGACCCCCGATTCGACCTTGCGGCCGCACCCAACGAGGTCAACCGGTTCGGTTACGTCATCGAGCTCAACCCGTGGGACCCGGCCTCGGTACCGGTCAAGCATTCCGCACTGGGCCGGCTCAAGCACGAGGGCGCAAACGTGCACGTCACCGACGATGGTGCCGTCGTGGTCTACACCGGCGACGACGAGCGCTTCGACTACATGTACAAGTTCGTGTCGGACAAGAAGATCCAGCCCGGAACAGACGCCGCCGCCGTCGCACACAATATGACGCTGCTGTCCGAGGGCACGCTGTACGTCGCGAAGTTGTCCAGCGAGATCCCGGCCGGCGAGATCGACGGTTCCGGCAAGCTTCCGTCGGCGGGGTCGTTCACCGGCACCGGCACCTGGATTCCGCTGCTGCACTCCGGCCCCGCCGGAAAGGCCGAAGCACTGGTCGACGGTTTCACGCCGCAGGAGATCGCGGTGTTCACCCGGCTGGCCGCCGACAAGGCCGGCGCCACCAAGATGGACCGGCCCGAGGACTTCGACGTCAACCCGAAGACGGGCAAGGTGTATGTCGCGCTGACCAACAACGACAAGCGGGGCACCGACGGCACGGCACCGGTGGACGCGGCCAACCCGCGCAACGAGAACAAGAACGGTCAGGTGCTGGAGCTCACCGACAATCACGCGGGCACCGACTTCACCTGGGGTCTGCTGCTGGTGTGCGGTGACCCGGCCGCCGCCGACACCTACTACGGCGGTTTCGACAAGACCAAGGTCAGCCCGATCAGCTGCCCGGACAACCTGGCGTTCGACAGCCACGGCAACCTGTGGATCTCGACCGACGGCAATGCACTGGAGGGTAACGACGGGCTGTTCGCCGTTGCGCTGCACGGACCCAGCCGCGGTGAGACCAAGCAGTTCCTCACCGTCCCCGTCGGCGCCGAGACCTGCGGTCCGGTCGTCACCGACGATCTGATCACCGTCAGCGTCCAGCACCCCGGTGAGGGTGATGACTACACCCTGGACAAACCGCTGTCGCACTGGCCCGACGGCGGTGACGCCCCGGCCCGGCCCTCGGTGGTGGCGGTGTGGCGCGACGGCGGCAATATCGGGGTCTGAGGCATAACGTGGACGACATGAGCCTTCCCATCCGCATCGGTGTCCAGCTCCAGCCCCAGCACATGACCGAATACGGTCAGGTGCGCGACGCGGTGCGCCGCTGCGAGGACATCGGCGTCGACATCGCCTTCAACTGGGACCACTTCTTCCCGCTGTACGGCGATCCCGACGGCCCGCACTACGAGTGCTGGACCATGCTCGCGGCGTGGGCCGAGCAGACCTCGCGCATCGAGATCGGCGCGCTGGTCACCTGCAACTCCTACCGCAACCCGGAGTTGCTCGCCGACATGGCCCGCACCGTCGACAACATCTCCGGCGGCCGGCTGATCCTGGGTATCGGATCGGGCTGGAAGGAGAAGGACTACGACGAGTACGGCTACGAGTTCGGTACCGCGGGTGGTCGTCTTGATGACCTCGCGGCGGCCCTGCCGCGCATCGAGTCCCGGCTGTCGAAGCTGAGTCCTGCTCCGCTGCGCGAGATTCCGGTCCTGATCGGCGGACAGGGCAAGCGCAAGACGCTGCGCCTGGTCGCCGAGCACGCCCACATCTGGCACGGTTTCACCGACGCGGGCACCTACCCCGGTCTGGCCGAGGTGCTCGACGGGCACTGCGCCGATGTCGGTCGCGACCCCGCCGCCATCGAGCGGTCCTCGGGGGTGCCGGAGAAGAGCGTGGAGGCCGCGATCGCCGGCGCCGAATCCCTCGTCGGACTCGGGGTGACCCTGCTGACCATCGGCGTGAACGGTCCCGACTACGACCTCACCATCGCCGAGGCGCTGGTCAAGTGGCGTGACGAACGGGCCGCCGGCTGAAAAAGAGAGCGGCCCGCGGAGGGAGTCTGCGTGAGAGACTTCACCCGCTATGCCCAAGAAGTACGGGGTCAAAGAGAAAGACCTGGTAGTCACCTACGTGGTGAACCTGATCCTCACCGGGAAGCTCCGGTCGGGGGATCGGCTGGACCGCAACGAGATCGCCGAGGACCTCGGCATCAGCCGGGTGCCCATCCAGGAAGCGGTCGTGCAGCTCGAGCACGACGGGATCGTGTCGACGCAGTACCACCGCGGTGCCTTCATCCACCGCTTCGACGATGCCGTGCTGCGCGAACATTATGAGCTCTACGGCGTGCTCAACGGCATCGCCTCGGCCCGGGCCGCCACCGAGGCCGACCTCGAATTGCACACCACGCTGCGGGCACTGACCGCCGGGCTGCGCAACAGCCGCGACTCCCGCAGCTTCCACGAGACGGCCTGGCAGTACCGGCAGGCGGTGGCCGATGCCCACACCGGCCCGCGGCTGCAAGCCGCGATCCGGGCGGCGCAGACCTTCATGCCGCGGGCCTACTGGTCGGCCTATCTCGACGCACCCGCCGAACTGCTCGGCCACTACGAAGCCGAGACCCTCGCCATCACCGACCGGGATCCGGCAGCGGCGCGCGCGGCGTGCACGGCGGCGGCGGAACTGATGGCACAGATCATGCTGACCGAGCTGGTGCGACGCGGAGTTCTGGACGGACCGGTTGCATTCGAAATGAGTTGAATCCCTCGGGGGGCGGAGCCCAGCGACTAGCTTTTCAGGAATGACCAAGTTGCTTCGCCCGGTGCTGGCGGTGCTGATCGCCCTGCTGGCCTGCGCTATCGGGCTGGCCGCGCCGGCCGCCGCCGATCAGTGCGCCCCACCCGGTATCGACAGCGCCAGTGCGCTGCCGACCAATCTGGCGGCCGCCGCCCAGGGTCCGGGCGCCGACAAATACACCACCCCCGGCGTCGAACCGTTGGACGGCATCGACACCGCCGCGCTGGGCCTGGGCACCCCCGGGGTGCTGACCGTCGGCACGCTGTCCGACGCGCCGCCCAGCATCTGCATCAACTCGGCAAGCCAGTTCACCGGTTTCGACAACGAGGTGCTGCGCGCCGTCGCCGACAAGCTGGGCCTGCGGGTCAACTTCGTCGGCACCGACTTCTCCGGGCTGCTGGCCCAGGTCGCCTCCGGGCGTTTCGACGTCGGCTCGTCGTCGATCACCACCACCGACGCCCGCCGCCAGACCGTCGGTTTCACCAATGGCTATGACTTCGGCTACTTCTCGTTGGTGGTGCCGTCGGGCTCGTCGATCACCAGCTTCTCGCAGCTGGCCGCCGGGCAGCGCATCGGCGTCGTGCAGGGCACCGTGCAGGAGGCCTACGTCGTCGACACCCTGGGCCTCGATCCGGTGAAGTTCCCCGACTACAACACCGTCTACGGCAGCCTCAAGACCCGCCAGATCGACGCCTGGGTGGCACCCTCCCAGCAGGCCGTCGGCACCGTGCAGCCCGGGGACCAGGCCGAGATCATCGAAAACACCTTCAGCTTGGACAATTTCGTGGCGTATGCCGTCGCCAAGGAGAACCAGCCGCTGATCGATGCACTCAACGCCGGGCTGGACGCGGTGATCGCCGACGGCACCTGGTCGAAGCTCTACACCGACTGGGTACCCCGGGCACTGCCACCCGGCTGGAAACCGGGATCCAAAGCGGCACCGGCACCCCAGCTTCCGGACTTCGCGACGATCGCCGCCGAGCGCCCCGTGGCCACCGACCAGGGTGCGCCACCGGCTCCCCGATCGGTCCTGGGCCAGCTCTCCGACTCGTTCCTGAACTGGGATCTGTACCGCCAGGCCATCCCCGACCTGTTCAAGACCGGGCTGCCGAACACACTCATCCTCACCGCCGGAGCCGCCGTGATCGGCGTGGTGCTCGGTCTGCTGCTGGCCGTCGCCGGCATCTCCCGGTCCCGGCTGCTGCGCTGGCCGGCCCGCATCTACACCGACATCTTCCGCGGCCTGCCCGAGGTGGTGATCATCCTGGTCATCGGTCTGGGCATCGGGCCGATCGTCGGCGGACTGACCGGCAACAACCCGTATCCGCTCGGGATCGCCGCGCTGGGCCTGATGTCGGCGGCCTATGTCGGCGAGATCTTCCGGTCCGGCATCCAGAGCGTGGAGACCGGGCAGATGGAGGCCTCCCGCGCGCTGGGATTCAGCTACTCGTCGTCGATGAAGCTGGTGATCATCCCGCAGGGCATCCGGCGGGTGCTGCCCGCGCTGGTCAATCAGTTCATCTCGCTGCTCAAGGCGTCCTCACTGGTGTACTTCCTGGGACTGATCGCCAACCAGCGCGAGCTCTTCCAGGTAGGACGCGACCTGAACGCGCAGACCGGCAACCTGTCCCCGCTGGTGGCCGCGGGCCTGTTCTACCTGATCCTGACCATCCCGCTGACCCACCTGGTCAATGTGATCGACGCGCGGTTGCGCACCGGGAAACAGCCCGCCCCCATCCAAGAGGAGATGATCTGATGGCCGAGCCGGTCTCCTTGGCCGCCAAGGAT
>NZ_JBFUKN010000124.1:0-14169 GCF_056400845.1 Mycobacterium sp. P4_H6
TCATCGCGGTGGCGTCGTCCCCCGAGAAGCTGGCCGCGGCAGCACGTCACGGCGCCATCGGTGGAATCGACCATCGACGCGAGGAGCTGCGTCAGGCGCTGCGCGAATCCCTGCCCGGCGGCGCCGCAGCGGTGATCGATCCGGTCGGCGGTGAGCTTTCCGAGCCAGCCCTGCGCTGTCTGACACGCGGCGGACGTTTCGTCACGGTGGGCTTCGCATCGGGATCCATCCCCCGCATCCCCTTGAATCTGGTGCTGGTCAAGGGCATCCAGGTGCTGGGCTTCCAATTCCAGGACATCCCGGCCGATGAGTTCACCCGCAACGAGTCAGAATTACACCGGCTGCTGACCTCCGGTGCCGTGGCACCGCATATCGGCGCGACGTACGCGTTGGCGGATACCGCTTCCGCGCTGCGTCACGTGGCTGACGGACGAGCGATCGGAAAGGTGATCATCGACGTCGGATGACCGTCCGGTCAGGACTGTTTGGGAGGGTAGAAGTACTCCCGCCAGGCGGTGATCTTCTCCTCTTTCACCTCATATGCGCCCATGACCGGCCAGCTCATCTGCTTGCCGTCGACGATCCAGTGATCCCGGCGCTCCATCAGGACGACGTCGCCGTCCACGGCGAGGTACAGGATCTCCAGGCCGACGCACTGTCCTCCGGCGAAGAAGACCTTCATCATGTCGTGGATCGCCGCGCGCCCGGACAGTGCCGGCCAGTCCGGGCCGATGTCGAAGGTGGCGTCGTCGGCGAAGTGACTGATGACCTCCTCGACGTCGTTGCGGGCCCATGCGGCGATCTCGGCGCGCACGATCTGTTCTGCGGTCACTGCGTCCCCCTCGTCCTGTGCTGACACCATCTTTACATTCTTAGCCAATAGCGTAAACCGGCCGATATCCTTGACCGCAGCTCGGCACACCTGCTAAGCAGGTGCTCAGGAGAACCCAGCCCGTTCCGAATCCCGCACTCTCAGCCTCTTCCTGATGGAGCCCCGATGGCACAGCCGACCGCCGCCGCACCCGACCTGTATTACGACCCGTACAGCATCGAGCTGAACATGGACCCCTACGCGGTGTTCGCGCGGCTCAGGGAGGAGGCGCCGCTGTACTACAACGAACAACACGACTTCTATGCGTTGAGCCGCTACGACGATGTCAATGCCGCGGTCATCGATCACGAGACCTTCATCTCGGGGCGCGGCGCGGTGCTCGAGATCATCAAGTCCGGGATGGAGATCCCGCCCGGCACTTTGATTTTCGAGGACCCGCCGATCCACAACATCCACCGCAACCTGCTCTCCCGAATGTTCACCCCGCGCAAGGTTCTCGCGCTCGAACCGCAGATACGCGAGTTCACCGCGCGCTGTCTCGACCCGCTGATCGGTTCGGACCGCTTCGATTTCGTCAACGATCTCGGCGAGCAGATGCCGATGCGGGTGATCGGGATGCTGCTGGGCATCCCCGAGGACCGGCAACGGCAGATCACCGATCACGGCGAGGAGATCCTGCAGGGCGAGCGGGTCGAGGGGCTGGCCACCGGCGAGGTGTTCGCGGAATTCATCGACTGGCGCGCCGAGCATCCGTCCGACGACATCATGACGGACCTGCTGAACGCGGAGTTCGAGGACGAGACGGGCACCCGGCGCAAGCTGCGGCGTGACGAACTGCTGCTGTACCTGACCGTCATCGCCACCGCCGGCTCGGAAACCACCACGCGGCTGATCGGCTGGGCAGGCAAGACGCTGGCCGATCATCCGGATCAGCGCCGCGCCCTGGTGCAGGACCCCGCGCTGATCCCCCAGGCTATCGAGGAGATACTGCGCTGGGAGCCACCGGCACTGCAGATTGCCCGCTATGTCACCCGCGAGGTCGAGTATTACGGGCAGACGGTGCCGGAGGGCTCGGCGATGCTCATGCTCGTCGGCGCCGCCAACCGGGACCACCGTCGCTTCGCACCCGACGGCGACGTTTTCGACATCTTCCGCGAGCCACGCTCACACATGACGTTCGGCGCGGGCACCCATTTCTGCATGGGAAATGCGCTGGCGAGGCTGGAAGGCCGGATTGCGTTGGAGGAGATCCTCAAACGCTTCCCGGAGTGGGAGGTCGACTGGCCGAACACCGTGCCGTCGGAGACCGCCGCGGTGCGCGGCTGGGCCGCCATGCCCACCTTGCTGCCCTGAGGACAGGGCAGCCATGCGCATCGGGCTGATGGTCGGTTCGGACAAGGAACGCCCGCGGGCGGAACGACTGGCCGGGTTGGTGTCCGACGCGGTCGCAGCGGAGTCGGCCGGCTTCAGCTCGTTCTGGTTCCCGCAGGTGCCGGGGTATCTGGACGCACTGACCGCGGTGGCACTGGTCGGCGCCGCCACCCGCACCATGGAGATCGGCACCGCGGTCGTCCCGATCCAGACGCGGCATCCGGTCATTCTGGCCCAGCAGGCGCTGACCACACAGGTCGCCTGCGCGGGCCGGTTCGCGCTGGGCATCGGACCGTCCCACGACTGGATCATCAAGGGGCAGTTGGGCTTGTCCTATGACCGCCCGGTCGCCCTGCTACGCGATTACCTCGACGTATTGCTTGCCGGGTTCTCCGGATCCGGCACGGTAGACGTCGAGAACACCGCCTTCACCGTGCACAGTCCGGTGGACGTCACCGACCAGACCGTGCCGGTGCTGCTGGCTGCGCTCGGGCCCGCCATGTTGCGGATCGCGGGTGAACGGGCCGACGGCACGATTCTGTGGATGGCTGATGAACGGGCGATCGGCGAGCACGTCGCGCCCCGCATCAATGCGGCCGCCGAGGCTGCGGGCCGGGGCCGCCCCCGCGTGGTGGCCGGCATTCCGGTCACGCTGTGCGCGCCTGCGGATGTCGATGATGCCCGCGCCCACGCGAGCGAGGTACTGGGCCACGCTCACCTGTCACCGAACTATTTGCGGTTGCTGGAACACGGTGACGCCGAGGACGTCGGCGACACCATGGCAGCCGGTGACGAGACGGCGGTGCGCCAGAGTCTGCAGCGCTATTGCGACGCCGGCGTCACCGATCTGGCCGCCCGGGTGGTGCCGATCGGGGCGGACGCCGCGGCCCGCCGCGCGTCATGGGACCGCACGATGGAGTTTCTCGCAACGCTGTCCGTGTGAGGTGGCGAATTCAGCTGGCGGGCACCAGGTCTGCGGCCACCGACGGACATGACATGACGCCGCACCGAAAGGCCTCGGTGCGACCGAACGGATCGGTGTCCCCGGCTGCGGCCAGCGCCTGCGCCTTGAAGGCACGCGCCGCCGCGCTCAGCTCGTGCTGGACCGAATCAACGGTGCGGTCCAGCTCTTCGGGCCAGCTGTCGCCCCAGAGGGTCACCTCGATGAGGCCCTGATCCAGGGCGCCGAGCACACCTTCGCGGACCCGCGCATCGCTGACGAACAGCCCGGCGGCCACCGCCACCGTCTGCGGGTGGGGCCGCTCTTCCCACAGCTGCATCGCCGTCTCCAGATCGCCGGTGTCCACACCGAGAATCTGCAGAGGACGGATGTCGTCGTCGCCGGTGATCAACACCGTGACATCCCAGCCGGCCATCACGCGGTCGACCAGCCAACCTCCGGCGTTACGCACGACTTCGGCGACGGTGGGTGCCACCACATCGAGTCGGTACCTCATAGCGAATTCCTCTCGGTGGCCGGCGCGAAGTCGCGGGCCAGCGACTCCGTGTATCCCTTGAACACTGCCGCCAGTGGGATTGATGGATCGAGTAGCCATGCGGTCTCCATTCCATTGACGAAGGCGAGAATCTCCACGGCCTTGGCGGCCGGGTCGAGGTCTGAGCGGTAACGGCCGCTGAGCTGGCCGCGCCGGATTCCGTCGGCGACGATCCCGACGGCGGCCTGCTGCCGGGCCACCAGCCGGTCGTGCAGCGGGGCGTCCGGCTGGATGTTCTCCACCAGCAGCACGGTGAAGGTTCCGACAAGTTCGGGAGCGCGATCGAAGCGCTCGGCGACTCTCCCGATGTTGGCGATCAGATCGCCACCCCGGTCGGCATGGGTGTCATCGTCGAAGTCCCGGGCGTCGAGCACCGCGTGCAGCAGTTGTTCCTTCGACTGGAAGTGGTGCAGCAGCCCAGCGGCGCTGACTCCGGCCTCACTGGCGATCTGCGCCAGGGAGGTGTTGCGCCAGCCGTTTCGCGCCAGGAGATTCTCCGCAGCAGCGAGAATGCGCTGCTTACGGTCCTCTCCCTTGGCGAGGAGCGACTCGTAGGGCCGAGGCCCAGACGCCGCAGATATTGCTGACACCGCTCTCCCCATCACCGATGAACCAACCAACTGAACACACAGTAGGTTGGTTTGCGATCTGTGACAAGGGTCTCAGTTAACAAATTCTGCGGCAGCTGTCACGCAGCTGGTCAGCGCCCCCGGGCGATGCGATTTGCGCACATTCTGTAACGCTCAGCGTCACAGAATGTGCACAGAATCTTCAGAGGCCGAGCGACTTGGCGATGATCACCTTCATGACCTCGCTGGTGCCCGCGTAGATGCGGGCCACCCGGGCATCGGTGTACAGCCGGGCGATCGGGTACTCCATCATGTAGCCGTAGCCGCCGAAGAGCTGCAGGCAGCGGTCGATCACCCGGGCCTGCATCTCGGTGCAGAACAGCTTCACCCGGGCCGCGTCCGGCGCGGACAGCTCACCGTCGACATGCAGCGTGACGGCCCGGTCCAGCATCGCCTGGGCGGCCTCCACCTCCGTCGAGCAGGCCGCCAGTTCGAACTTGGTGTTCTGGAACGACGCCACCGGCGTGCCGAACGCCTTGCGGTCCTTGGTGTAGTCGATGGCCGCGGCGATCGCCGAGCGGGCCTGCGCCACCGAGCCCACCGCCACCGTCAGCCGCTCCTGGGCCAGGTTGTGGCCGAGGTAGCTGAACGCCTCGCCCACCTCGCCGAGCACATTGGCGGCGGGCACCCGGACATCGACGAACGACAGCTCCGCGGTGTCCTGCACCTTGCATCCCATCTTCTCCAGCTCCCGGCCGCGGGTGAACCCGGCCATCCCGTCCTCGACGACGAACAGGGTCAGACCCTTGCGCCGGTTGTCGGGATCGGTCGAGGTGCGCGCGACGACGACGACGAGGTCGGCCTGCATGCCGCCGGTGATGAAGGTCTTGGCGCCGTTGACGATCCAGTGATCGCCGTCCTGCACCGCGGTGGTGCGCATACCGGCCAGATCCGAACCGGTGCCGGGTTCGGTCATCGCCACCGCGGTGAGCAGCGTCCCGTCGGCCAGGCCCGGGAACCAGCGCTTACGCTGCTCCTCGTTCGCGTAGTGCAGGAAGTACGGCAGGATCACCTCGAGCTGGGTGCGCACCGTGGACAGCGTCACCAAAGCCTTGGCGGCCTCCTCCTGGAGCACCACGTTGTAGCGGTAGTCCGGACTGCCGCCGCCGCCGTACTCCTCGGGAATGGCGACGCCGAGCATGCCCAGGCTGCCCATCTTCTCGAACACCGCGCGCGGCATCCGGCCACCCTTTTCCCACTCCGGGTAGGCCGGCACCACTTCCTTCTCGACGAAATCGCGCGCGAGTTCGCGGAAAGCCTCGTGATCATCGGTGAACAGATTGCGTTGCACGTGAAGCCCTTTCGACTAGAAGACGTACTCGACCAGGGTGGCGTTGGCGGTCCCGCCGCCCTCGCACATGGTCTGCAGCCCGTAGCGGATGCCGTTGGCGCGCATGTGATGGATCATCCGGGTCATCAGCACCGCACCGGAGGCGCCGAGCGGATGTCCGAGCGAGATGGCACCGCCCAGCGGGTTGAGCTTCGCCTCGTCCACCCCGGTTTCGGCCAGCCACGCCAGCGGCACCGGCGCGAACGCCTCGTTGACCTCGAAGACGCCGACATCGTCGATCCCGACGCCGGCCTTGTGCAGCACCTTCTCCGTCGCCGGGATGGGTCCGGTCAGCATCAGCACCGGGTCGGCTCCGATGACGGCACCGGCGCGGTAGTACACCAGCGGGGTCAGGCCCAGGTTGAGCGCCTGATCGGCGGTCATCACCAGCAGTGCGGCCGCGCCGTCCGAGATCTGTGAGGAGTTGCCGGCGTGGATGACGCCGTCGTCGGTGAAAGCCGGTTTGAGCCCGGCCAGCTTCTCGACCGTGGTGCCGCGCCGGATCCCCTCGTCGTCGGTGATGACGTCATCGTCGGTGAAGACGGGCACGATTTGATCGATGAAGGCGCCGGCGTCCTGCGCCGCGGCGGCGCGCTCATGTGACTGCGCCGAGTACTCGTCGCAGCGCGCTCGCGACAGATCCCATTTCTGGCAGATCAGTTCCGCCGAGATGCCCTGGTTGAAGGAGAAATCGTCATAGCGGGCAAAGACTTTCGGGCCGTACGGCTGGCCGGTGGCGCGCGCCGCACCCAGTGGCACCCGGCTCATCACCTCGACACCACCTGCCACCACCACGTCCTGCTGACCGGACATGACGGCCTGCACCGCGAAGTCCAGCGCCTGCTGGCTGGACCCGCACGCCCGGTTGACCGTGGTGCCGGGGATGCTCTCCGGCCAGCCCGCGGCCAGCACCGAGTAGCGCCCGATATTGCTGGACTGATCGCCCACCTGGGACACGCAGCCCCACACCACGTCGTCGATCAGGGCTGGATCGACCCCGGTGCGCTCGACGAGTTCCTTGAGCACCACCGCGGACAGGTCGGCGGCGTGCTGGGCGGACAGTCCGCCGTTGCGTTTGCCCACCGGTGTGCGCACGGCTCCGACGATGACGGTTTCACGCATGGGCTCTACTCCTTAGTGGGCGGGACCGCCCAGGTTCCGGTGAATTGTGGTTCCCGTTTGGCGGCGAAGGCCGAATAGGCCTCCCCCGAGTCGGCGGTGGCGAAATTGCCAGGCTGGGCGCGGGCCTCGTTGGCCAGCGCCTCGGCGAAGGTGGCGGTGGCGCCGTCGTTGAGCAGCGCCTTGCTCTGCGACAGAGCGAACGGCGGTCCGTCGGCCAGCCGTTGCGCCAACCCGCCGACAAATCCGTCGATCGCATCGGCGTCCTGCACCCAGGTCACCAGCCCCAGCTCGTGCGCCTCGGCGGCGTCGATCATATCGGCAAGCAGCACAAGACGTTTGGCCTGCTGCAGGCCGACGAGTTTGGGCAGCAGCCAGGATCCACCGAGATCGACCGACAGCCCACGCTTGGAGAAGATCTGGCAGAACTTAGACTCCGGGGTGGCCACCACCAGGTCGCAGCCGAGCGCCAGGTTCCAGCCGGCGCCGACCGCGACGCCGGTGACCTTGGCGATGGTCGGGACCGTCAGGTTGTGCAGCGCGAGGGCGACATCGGTGAGCCGCTGCAGCTTTCGCCGCGGATGGATGACCTCGCCGGTGCCGATGTCGGCGCCGGAACAGAACGCCCCGCCGGCACCGGTGAGCACCACCGCGCGTACCGAATCGTCGGTATCGGCTGCGCGGAGCGCCGCCGCCAGTGCATGCCACAGTTCGACGTCGATGGCGTTCTTGCGGTGCGGCCGGTTCAGGGTCAGGGTGCGCACCCCGTCGCGGTCGTCGATCAGCAACGAGTCACTCACGCGTACACCGGGCCGATCGCACCCTCACCGCGCAGGGCGGCCAATTCCTCGGCGGTGTACCCGAGTTCCCGCAGGACGTCGTCGGTGTGCTCCCCCAGGCCGGGTACCGCACCCATCCCCAACTCCAGACCGCTGACCACCGGCGGCGGCAGCAACGCGGCGATCTCGCCGTTGGGCGTGCCGACCTGCCGCCAGCGGTCCCGGGCCTTCAGATGCGGGTGCGCGATGACCTCGCTGGGCTTGTTGTAGCGCGAGTTGCCGATCCCGGCGGCATCGGCGATGCGCTGGATATCGTCGAGATCACGCTGTGTGCACCATGATTCGATGGCCGCGTTGAGCTCATCACGGTGCGCGCACCGCTCCGGGTTGGATGCGAACCGCGGGTCGTCGGCCAGGTCGGGGCGTTCGATGATCTCCCGGGCCAGCCGCTGCCATTCCCGGTCGTTGGTGGTGCCGAGCACCACCGTCTGCCCGTCACGGGTCCCGAACGAGCCATAGGGCGCGACCGCCGGTGAGCTCATACCGAGGGGCTCCTGATCGATCCCGGAGTGCTGGGTATAGGTCAACTGGTAGCCCATGATGTCGGTCATGGTGTCGAACAGGCTGACCGCGACGGCCGGGGCGGTATCGGCGGCGCCGTTGCGCGCCCGGCCGAGCAGCAGCGCCATGATCGACAGTGCCGAATACAGGCCGGTGGTGATATCGGCGACCGGCGCACCGGGCTTGGCGGGCATCCCCGGATAGCCGGTGGCCGCGCACGATCCCGATTCCGCCTGCACCAGAAGGTCATACGCGCGCTTCTCGGACAGCGGGCCGCCCGGGCCGTAGCCGTCGATCTCGACCGGGATCACCTGCGGGTGCCGCGCCCGCAGGTCCGCGGGACCCAACCCGAGTCGCGCGGTCGCCCCGGGGGCGAGGTTGGACACGAACGCGTCGGCACCGGCGAGCAACCGGTGCAGCACGTCCATACCCGCAGGCGATTTCAGGTTCAGGGTCACCGATTGCTTGCCCCGGTTCGCCCACACGAAGTGGGCGGCCAGGCCGTTCACCACATCGTCGTAGTCGCGGGCGAAATCCCCGCCCTTGGGGTTCTCGATCTTGATCACCCGGGCGCCGAAGTCGGCGAGCACCCTGGTGCACATCGGCGCGGACACCGCCTGCTCCATGGCGATGACGGTGATGCCGGCCAGCGGCAATGCCGGCCCGGTGGTGCTCATGAACATGATCCCCTCTGCCTGAACGCGAGATTGTCGTTATCGCGACAAAGTGCGATTGGACATGACGATAACCGCAACCTCGCGTGACTCTTCAGGTCAGTAGCTCTTGGGCAGACCGAGGACGTTGGAGGACAGGAAGTTCAGGATCATCTCCTGGCTGACCGGCGCGATCTTCATCAGGCGCGACTCCCGGAAGAACCGGGAGATGTTGTACTCCTCGGAGTAGCCCATCCCGCCGTGGGTCTGCAGCGCGCGGTCCGCGGCGTCGAACCCGGCATCGGCGCACAGGTACTTGGCCATGTTTGCCTCGCGCCCGCAGGACTGGCCGTTGTCATACAGCCAAGTGGCTTTGCGCAGGATCAGTTCGGCGGCGTCCAGGCGTGCCAGGGAGTCGGCCAGCGGGAACTGGATGCCCTGGTTCTTGCCGATCGGACGGTCGAACACCACCCGCTCGTTGGCATATTTCACCGCGCGGTCCAGCGCCACCCTGCCGATGCCGAGGGCCTCGGCGGCGATCAGCATCCGCTCCGGATTGAGTCCGTGCAGGATGTAGGAGAAGCCCTTGCCCTCGTCACCGATGCGATCCTCGACCGGTATCCGTAGGTCGTCGATGAACACCTCGTTGGAGCTGACGGCGTTGCGGCCCATCTTCTTGATCGGCCGGATGTCGACATGATCGCGGTCGATGTCGGTGAGGAACAAGGTCAGACCGTCGGTGGGCTTGGCGGCCTCGTCCCGAGGTGTGGTGCGGGTCAGCAGCAGGATCTTCTCCGACTCCAGCGCCTTGGAGATCCACACCTTGCGCCCGTTGACGACGTAGTGGTCGCCGTCGCGCTTGGCGAAGGTGGTGATGCGCGAGGTGTCCAGTCCGGCACCGGGTTCGGTGACCCCGAAACAGACGTGCAGGTCGCCGTTGACGATGCGCGGCAGCGTCGCCTTCTTCATCTCCTCGGACCCGAAGACCACCACCGGTTGCATACCGAAGATCGACATGTGGATGGCGCTGGCGGCGTTCATGGCGCCACCGGAGCGGGCCACCTCCTCGGCGAGGATGGTGGCCTCGGTGATACCCAGCCCATGCCCGCCGTACTCCTCCGGGATGGTCATGCCCAACCAGCCGCCGGCGGCGATCGCGTCGTAGAACTCGGTGGGGAACTCGTGCGCCTGGTCTTTTTCCATCCAGTAGTGATCGTCGAACCTGGACGCCAACTCGGCCACCGATTTCCGGATCAGCTGCTGATCCTCGGTCAGTTCGAAATTCATTCCCTCAGACACAGTTCCTCCTCAGTCCGTGCACGCGACGGCACGGTACAGGTGTTCCTGCACCGTCCGCCGAATACGCTCTCTGGCTAGTCTTGGACGCCGCTCACCGCGCGCGCGTTGGCGGTGAAGTCGGCGACCTCGGCGCCCGAGCGCTTGTCGTGCGAGCTCGACGCCTGGATCGAAATATCGTGCCCCTCGGCCTGTTTGCGCAGCGCGCCGACGGTGGCCTGTTCGCGCGGGATGTGCTTGAAGGGCTCGAAGTGATACAGCCGCATCGCGTTCTCGTGGGTGATCTTGTTGATCTCGTCGTCGGGAACGTCGTAGGTGTCGAACACCGCGTGCAGTTCCTCGGGGGCCCCGGGCCACATCGAGTCCGAGTGCGGGTAATCCATCTCCCAGCAGATGTTGTCCACCCCGATCATGTGGCGGTTCTTCACGCCGACCGGATCGGAGATGAAGCACGTCATGAAGTGCTCACGGAACACCTCCGAGGGCAACTTGCCGCCGAAGTCCTGATGCGTCCAGGTCGAATGCATCTCATAGGTGCGGTCCACCCGGTCCAGGAAATACGGGATCCACCCGGTGCCGCCCTCACTCAGGGCGATCTTCAGGTCTGGGTAGGCCTTGATCGGCGCCGACCACAGCAGATCCGCGGCGGCCTGCACGATGTTCATCGGCTGCAGGGTGATCATCACGTCCATCGGCGCATCGGGCGCGGTGATGGCCAGCCGGCCCGAGGATCCGATGTGCACGTTCATCACGGTGTCGGTGTCCACCAGCGCATCCCACAGCGGCTTCCAGTACTCCAGGTCGTGGAAGCTTGGATAGCCCAGCGCCGACGGGTTCTCGGTGAAGGTCAGCGAGTGCACGCCCTTTTTCGACACTCGCCGGATCTCCTGCGCGCACAACTCGGGATCCCAGATCGCCGGGATCGCCATCGGGATGAACCGGCCGGGATGCGACGCGCACCAGTCATCGATGTGCCAGTCGTTGTAGGCCTGCACCAGCGCCATCGAGAACTCGGCGTCCTCGGTGGCGAACAGCCGGGCCGCGAAGCCCGGGAACGACGGGAAGTTCATCGTCGCCAGCACGCCGCCGGCGTTCATGTCCTTGACCCGCTCGGCGGCGTCGTAGCAGCCCTTGCGGATCTCATCGAGTCCGGTGGGCTCCAGGCCGTACTCCTCCTTGGGCCTGCCGGCGACCGCGTTGAGCGCCACGTTCGGGATCACCGTGTCGCGGAACTGCCAGGTATCGGAACCATCCGGGTTGTGCACCAACCGCGGCGCCTCGTCGACATATTTCGCCGGCAGGTGGTCCTTGAACATATCCGGCGGTTCGATGATGTGGTCATCGACGCTGATCAGAATCATGTCGTCTTGCTGCATGGGCCGTCCCTTCGGGGTTCCATCGTTGAACGCTGGAGATTCTCGATACATGCAAACTAACTTCTCACGGTACGAGAATCAACGTCCGGTAACGTTCTCAGTGGCTCTGACCGTTGCATTTCGATCTCCACCGCGGCCACGGTCGTGCTGGATCGTCGGCGTCACAGACGACTTTACGACCAAAGACTGGAAATCTGTTAGTCACTTATGAGAATATGATTCTCATAGCGGAGAAGACGCAGGCTTCCGGGGAGTGCGATACCGGATGCGGGCGGCAGAACCGAAGTGATCCAAACCAGAGAGGTTGAACCGTGGCGTTTTTCCCGAAACCCGCCGAGGGTAGTTGGACCGAGCACTGGCCGGAGTTGGGTACCGCCCCGGTCGATTACACCGACTCGGTCGATCCGGAGCACTGGAAGCTGGAGCAGCAGGCCATCTTCCGCAAGACCTGGCTGCACATGGGCCGGGTGGAACTCGTCCCCAAGAAGGGTCGCTACGTCACCCGCGAGCTGCCGTCGGTCGGCCCCGGCGTGTCGATCATCATTGTGAACGACGGCGACGAGATCCGCGCTTTCTACAACCTCTGCCGTCACCGCGGCAACAAGCTGGTGTGGAACGACTATCCGAACGAGGAGGTCTCCGGAAGCTGCCGGCAGTTCGTCTGCAAGTACCACGCCTGGCGCTACGACCTCAAGGGTGATCTGACCTTCGTCCAGCAGGAGAACGAGTTCTTCGACCTGGACAAGGCCGAATACCCGCTCAAGTCCGTGCGTTGCGAGGTCTGGGAAGGCTTCATCTTCGTCAACTTCGACGATGACGCGGTCTCGCTGGAGGAATACCTCGGCGAGTTCGGCGAGGGCCTCAAGGGCTACCCGTTCCACGAGATGACCGAGCATTACAGCTACCGCTCGGAGATCAAGGCGAACTGGAAGCTGTTCATCGACGCGTTCACCGAGTTCTACCACGCGCCGATCCTGCACATGAAGCAGGCGGAGAAGGAGGAGGCCGAGAAGCTGGCCAAGTTCGGCTTCGAGGCGCTGGCCTACGACATCAAGGACGACCACTCGATGGTGTCGTCGTGGGGCGGCATGTCACCGCCGAAGGACATCAACATGGTCAAGCCCATCGAGCAGATCCTGCACAGCGGGCTGTTCGGGCCGTGGGACCGGCCCGACATCGACGGCATCCTCCCCGACGAGTTGCCGCCGGCAATCAACCCGGGCCGCCACGACACCTGGGGCACCGACTCTTTCGAGTTCTTCCCGAACTGGACGCTGCTGTTCTGGGTGCCGGGCTGGTACCTCACCTACAACTACTGGCCCACCGGCGTGGACAGCCACATCTTCGAGGCCGACCTGTACTTCGTGCCGCCGAAGAACCTGCGCGAACGCCTGTCGCAGGAGCTGGCCGCGGTGACCTTCAAGGAGTACGCGTTCCAGGACGCCAACACCCTCGAAGCCACCCAGTCCCAGATCGGCACCCGCGCTGTCACCGAATTCCCGCTGTGCGACCAGGAAATCCTGCTTCGCCACCTGCACATGACCGCGCACCAGTACGTTGACAGGTACAAGGCGAGCCTCGAAGAGAAGGCGGCCGACGCATCGGCAAACGGCGCCGCGGCCACGAAGACCGAGAAGGAATCAGCAAATGTCTAAGCTGCCCGAGGAATTCGCCGATCTGGAGCGATTCGCCGAATGGTGCCTTCCCACCGAGGAAGAGCGCTACCAGAAGCGCCTCAACTCGACGATGGCCCAGATGCAGGAGCTCTACGACGCCGGCATGAAACGGCTCGAAGACATCATGGTCTACGTCGACGCCCGTTTCCCGCTGGCGTCGATGCCGGAGGACGCCAAGGCACTGGTGCACCTGGGCCAGTCGATCGTCATGGTGAGCTTCCCCATCGAGGTGTGGAAGCAACCGCGCGTGCTCGACAGCGGCGCCGCCTATATCAACCTCATCAAGGAGCCGGTGGTCTAGGCGTGTCAGACGTACTGACCCTCAAAGCCGCGGGTCTGGTCGACGTCGATGCCGGGGCGATCATTCGCCCCGGCATCGTTCGTGTCTCCGGAGACCGCATCGTGGGCATCGGCGGGGAACCCGAGGGCGAGGTCATCGATCTCGGCGACGCCATCCTGTTGCCCGGGCTGATGGACATGGAAGTCAATCTGCTCATGGGCGGGCGCGGGGAGAACCCCGGCCTGTCCCAGGTGCAGGACGATCCGCCGACCCGGGTGCTGCGCGCGGTGGGCAATGCCCGGCGCACGCTGCACGCCGGGTTCACCACCGTGCGCAACCTCGGTCTGTTCGTCAAGACCGGCGGCTATCTGCTGGACGTGGCGCTGGGCAAGGCCATTGACGCCGGCTGGGTGGAGGGCCCACGGGTGATCCCCGCCGGTCATGCCATCACTCCCACCGGTGGCCATCTGGACCCGACCATGTTCGCCGCGTTCATGCCCGGAGCACTGGAACTCACCGTCGAGGAGGGCATCGCCAACGGCGTCGATGAGATCCGCAAGGCGGTGCGCTACCAGATCAAGCACGGCGCCCAGCTGATCAAGGTCTGCGTCTCGGGCGGCGTCATGTCGCTGACCGGTGAGGCCGGCGCCCAGCACTATTCGGACGAGGAATTGCGCGCCATCGTCGACGAGGCGCATCGCCGCGGCCTGCGGGTCGCCGCGCACACCCACGGCGCCGAGGCCGTCAAGCATGCGGTGGCATGCGGTATCG
>NZ_JBFUKN010000125.1:0-13956 GCF_056400845.1 Mycobacterium sp. P4_H6
GGCCGGCGGACTGCTCGATGACCGGTTCGGCGCCAAGCCCGTCATCGTCTGCGCGCTCACGTTGATGATCGCGGTCGGCCTGACGCTGATGACGCTGTCCGGGCAGCTGGCGTTCTGGATCTGCGGGCTGTTGCTGTGCCTGTTCATCGGCCCGACGCTGTCGGCGGCGCGCACCCAGATGCTGCGGATGTCCACCGCGGGCAAGGAAGGTGTCGCGTTCGGTCTCTACACGACGACCGGACGCGCGGCCGCACCGTTGGCTCCCTGGATGTTCGCCTTGTTCATCGCCATCTTCGGCACCGACCGCGCGGGTATGGGCGGGCTGTGCGCGGTGCTGGCGCTCGGTCTGGTGCTGATGCTGGGGGTACGCGTTCCGCGCACCGCGCAGGTGGTCTAACCGATCGGGCTGCAGATCGTCAGGCCCGAGCCGGTGCGCTGCTGAACCTGGGTCCCATCAATGCTGATCGAGCAGTTCACCTCGCGACCGACGTTGATGATGGTGACACTGGCCGACTGCTTGGCCGGCTGGGCCAGATTCACCGTCTTGCTCCACGGCAGCACCACGTTGAACTCGGTCTGCAGCACACCGCCGTCATCGACGTAGGTGACGTTGATGGCCCGTCCCTCACCGCCGACGGTGTAGGTCACCGTCTCGGTGGCGCCGGGGGTGGCCGACCCGCCGGGCACCGACGGTGCGGCGGTGGTCGTCGGCGCGGGGCGGCTGGTGGTGGTCGGGCGGCGCGTCGTGGTCGGTGGAGTGCTGCTCAGCGTCGGTTCGGCAGCGCTGGACTCGGACAGCGTGGGTACCGGGGCGACGACGGTCTGCTGCTGGGAGCTGTTGACGATCACCAGCGCGATGACCAGACCGATGACGGTGACGACGGCGATGGCGGCCACGATCCACAACCAGCGCGGAGTGCCGGGAGGCTCCGGCGGCGGGGCGCCCGGGGGCGGCGGCGGACCGCCGTAGGGACCGCCTCCGTACTGTCCCGCGGACTGGTCATAGCCGTAGGCGGGGTACGCGGGCAACTGCTCGGTGGGGCGCACGCCGTACGGGGGCTGACCCGAATAGGCAGGATCGGAGTAGCCCGAATACCCGGAATGTCCACCGTCGAGCCGCTGCGTCGGCTCGTCTCTGCGTGGAGAATCGGTCATTGCCACCTCATGTGGTCACACGGTACCCGCGCGGCCTGGGAATGGTGGTGACCCCGATCGGTCGCTGTGCCCGAGCACAACTCAGCGTGCGGCCGTCAGGGCGGCGACGGTCATGGCCCGCAGGATGCTCCGCGAGGCATGGTCTGTGCTGGGCATTTTGACGCTGTGCGGGGTGGAGTTCAGCAGGCCGAACACGGCGTGCGATTTGAGTCGGGCCTCGGTCTCGTCCAGTTGGTCATCGACCTGTCGCAGGACGTCCACCCAGATCTCCACGTACTGCCGCTGCGCCTTGCGGACCTGGCGTTTGGCCACCGGCGGGAGGTGTCCGAGATCGCGGTCCTGGATGCGGATCAGGTCCGATTCGCCGAGCACGAAGTCGAGGTGGAAGTCGATCAACCCGTCGAGCGCGGCGTCCGCGTCGCCGGCGTCCGCAACGACCTCGCGTGCCCCGGCGAGCAGTCGGGTGCTGATACCGACCAGCAATTCGACCAGCAGTGCTTCCTTGTTCGGGAAGTGTCGATAGATCGCGGGCCCGCTGACTCCTGCCGCGGCGCCGATGTCTTCCAGACGGACGGACAGGTAACCGTGTTCGGCGACCAGCCGTTCGGCCGCAGCGATGAGTTGGGTCCTGCGATCGGATTTGGCCCTGCTGCGCGGAGTCTCAGTGGTCATACCCGGCTCCGTTTCCGCCATGGACATTTGAGTTAGTGGCAATTAACATCATATGAGTTAGTCGCCATTAACTCAAGTGGAAACGGTTCATCGATGACACATCGCGACGCGCATGTCGCCCTGGTGACCGAATTGCGCGCCAAACTGGCCGCAGTCGCGCTGGGTGGCCCGGAGAAGGCCCGAGAACGCCACGTGGGACGCGGAAAACTGCTCCCGCGCGACCGTGTGGACGGGCTGCTCGATCCGGGCAGCCCTTTCCTGGACATCGCGCCGCTCGCCGCCGACGGCATGTATGACGACGACTGCCCGGGCGCGGGCATGATCGCGGGCATCGGCCGGGTGTCGGGCCGCGAATGCATGATCGTGGCCAACGATGCGACGGTCAAGGGCGGCACCTACTACCCGATCACCGTGAAAAAGCACCTGCGCGCCCAGGAGATCGCCGCGCAGAACCGGTTGCCGTGTCTGTATCTGGTGGACTCCGGTGGGGCGTTCCTGCCGCGCCAGGACGAAGTCTTCCCCGACCGCGAGCACTTCGGCCGGATCTTCTTCAACCAGGCCACCATGAGTGCGCAGGGCATCCCGCAGATCGCGGCGGTGCTCGGTTCCTGCACCGCCGGTGGCGCCTACGTGCCGGCCATGAGTGATGAGGCCGTCATCGTGCGCAACCAGGGCACCATCTTCCTGGGCGGCCCGCCGCTGGTGAAGGCCGCAACCGGTGAAGTGGTGACCGCCGAGGAACTCGGCGGCGGTGACCTGCACTCGAAAACCTCTGGGGTGACCGATCATCTGGCCCATGACGACCGGGATGCGCTGCGCATCGTGCGCCGCATCGTCGGCACGTTCGGGCCGCGACAGGACCCGCCGTGGGAGGTGCGGCCCACCGTCGAACCGGTCGCCGACCAGTCCGAGCTCTATGACGTGGTGCCGGTGGATTCGCGGGTGCCCTATGACGTGCACGAGGTGATCACCCGTGTTGTCGATGGCGGCGAGTTCCAGGAGTTCAAGGCCGAATACGGCACCACCCTGGTCACCRGATTCGCGCGCATCCACGGCCATCCCGTCGGCATCATCGCCAACAACGGTGTGCTGTTCGGAGAGTCGGCCGTCAAAGGCGCGCACTTCATCGAGCTGTGCGACAAACGCAACACCCCGCTGGTATTCCTGCAGAACATCGCCGGGTTCATGGTGGGCCGTGATTACGAGGCCGGGGGCATCGCCAAACACGGCGCCAAGATGGTCACCGCGGTGGCCTGCGCGCGGGTGCCGAAGCTGACGGTGGTGATCGGTGGCTCCTACGGAGCGGGTAACTACTCGATGTGCGGTCGGGCGTATTCGCCGCGGTTCCTGTGGATGTGGCCCAATGCCCGGATCTCGGTGATGGGCGGTGAGCAGGCCGCGTCGGTGCTGGCCACCGTGCGCGGGGACATGACCCCGGAACAGGAAGAGGCGTTCAAGGCGCCGATCCGTGAACAGTACGAGCACCAGGGCAATCCGTACTACTCGACAGCCCGGCTGTGGGATGACGGAGTGATCGACCCCGCGGACACCAGAACGGTTCTCGGACTTGCCTTGTCAGTTGTCGCACAGGCTCCGCTGGAGCCGGTGTCCTACGGCGTCTTCAGGATGTGACATGACTTTCCATACCGTTTTGGTCGCCAACCGCGGTGAGATCGCGGTACGGGTCATCCGTACCCTGCGCGATATGGGTATCCGTTCGGTCGCGGTGTACAGCGACGCCGACGCCGGTGCCCGCCATGTCGGTGAGGCCGATATCGCGGTGCGCATCGGGCCGGCGCCGGCACGGCAGAGCTATCTGGACATCAATGCGATCGTGTCCGCCGCGCAGCGCACCGGAGCGCAGGCCGTGCACCCCGGATACGGATTCCTTGCCGAGAACGCCGAATTCGCGGCCGCCCTGCACGCTGCGGGCATCGTCTTCATCGGGCCGCCGGTGCCCGCGATCAAGACCATGGGCGACAAGATCGCGGCCAAGGCCGCGGTCTCGGAGTTCGATGTGCCGGTGGTCCCGGGGATTTCGCGGCCCGGCCTGACCGACGACGATCTGATCGCCGGCGCGCCCGGGGTCGGCTTCCCGGTACTGGTGAAACCGTCGGCCGGCGGCGGTGGCAAGGGCATGCGGGTGGTGCATGAGGCCGCCGAACTGCCTGCTGCGCTGACGAGTGCGCGCCGCGAGGCGGCCTCGGCGTTCGGCGACGACACGCTGTTCCTGGAGCGTTTCGTGTTGCGCCCCCGCCACATCGAGGTGCAGGTGCTCGCCGACGGGCACGGCAACGTCATCCATCTCGGCGAGCGGGAATGCAGCCTGCAACGCCGGCATCAGAAGGTCATCGAGGAAGCCCCCTCGCCGCTGCTGGACGCGGCGACCCGGGCCCGCATCGGTGAGGCCGCCTGCAACACCGCCCGCAGCGTCAACTACACCGGGGCCGGGACCGTCGAGTTCATCGTGTCCGCGGACGCGCCCGATGAGTTCTTCTTCATGGAGATGAACACCCGACTGCAGGTCGAACACCCGGTCACCGAACTGGTCACCGGCGTGGACCTCGTGGAGCAGCAGGTGCGTATCGCCGCGGGCGCCGAACTCGGGATCGCGCAGGGTGAGGTCGCGCTGACCGGGCACGCGATCGAAGCCCGGGTGTACTCCGAGGATCCCGGCAACGGGTTCCTGCCCACCGGGGGCACGGTGCTCGACGTCGTCGAAAGCCCACGCGCGCGCACCGATTCGGGGATCTACGCCGGCACCGTGGTGGGCAGTGACTACGACCCGATGCTGGCCAAGGTCATCACCCACGGCCGGGACCGGGACACCGCACTGCGCGGTCTGGACCGCGCGCTGACCGAGACCGCCGTGCTGGGGGTGACCACCAACATCGACTTCCTGCGCTTCCTGCTGGCCGATGAGGATGTCGCCGCCGGTCGGTTGGACACCGGCCTGCTGGATCGGCGCACCCCGGATTACGTGGCGCCCCAACCCACCGATCACGAGTTGATCGCCGCCGCCGCCTACCGCTGGCTGCAGACCTGGGCGGCCGCGGACGACAATCCGTGGTCGGTGCCCTCGGGGTGGCGCACCGGTGCSCCCGCCCCGACGGTCATCCGGCTCGGCGCGGGGGAGCGGGTGGATCATGTGCGTATCACCGGGGCCCCGGATGCCGCGACCGCCGAGGTCGAGCACGGCGCCACCTATCGGATCAGCGCGGTGCGCCGGGGCCGGCAGCTGCACCTCACCATCGACGACATCGGCGCCGAGTATGTCGTCGCCGCCGACGCCGGATACGTCTGGCTGGCCGGCCCGCACCGCACCATTGCGGTCCACGAGGTGCGAGCGGCGCCGGTACGTCCCGACGACGAACACGCCGGTGACGCCGAACTGCTCAGCCCGATGCCGGGTTCTGTTGTCGCCGTGGGCGTCATCGACGGCGCCGATGTCACCTCGGGCACCGTCGTCTTCACCGTGGAGGCGATGAAGATGGAACACGCACTGTCCGCACCCGTCGACGGTGTGGTCGAACTTCTCGTCGCCGTGGGCGACCAGGTCAAGGTGGGCCAGCCGCTGGCCCGAATCACCGCAGCAAAGGAGGCTCAGGAATGAGCGACTATCTGTCCACGGGCGCACTGCCGGACGACTACGCACAGCTGGCCAAGACGGTGCGCGATTTCGCGCAGAGCGTTGTCGCACCCGTCGCGGCCAAACACGATGAAGAACACAGCTTCCCGTACGAAGTGGTGTCCGGGATGGCCGAGATGGGGCTGTTCGGCCTGCCGTTCCCCGAGGAGTACGGCGGCATGGGCGGCGACTACTTCGCGTTGTGCCTGGCCTTGGAGGAACTGGGCAAGATCGACCAGAGCGTGGCCATCACCCTGGAGGCCGGGGTCTCGCTGGGCGCGATGCCGGTGTACCGGTTCGGCAATGACGCACAGAAGCAGGAGTGGCTGCCGCTACTGGCAAGCGGTAAGGCGCTCGGTGCCTTCGGGCTCACCGAGGCCGGCGGCGGCAGTGACGCCGGGGCCACCAAGACCACCGCCAAAGAGGACGGCGGTGACTGGATCATCAACGGCTCCAAGCAGTTCATCACCAACTCCGGCACCGACATCACCAAGCTGGTCACCGTCACCGCTGTCACCGGGGAGACCGGCACCGGCAAGAAGGAGATCTCGGCCATCCTGGTCCCGGTGCCCACCAAGGGATTCACCGCCGAACCCGCCTACAACAAGGTCGGCTGGAACGCCTCGGACACCCATCCGCTGAGCTTCGACGATGTCCGGGTGCCGCAGGAGAACCTCCTGGGTGAGCGCGGCCGTGGCTATGCCAACTTCCTGCGCATCCTCGACGAAGGCCGCATCGCGATCGCCGCGCTGTCGGTCGGTGCGGCGCAGGGATGCGTCGACGAAAGCGTGAAGTACGCCAAGGAACGTGAAGCCTTCGGCGCCGCGATCGGCAGTTATCAGGCCATCGCCTTCAAGATCGCCCGGATGGAGGCCCGGGCCCACGTGGCCCGAACCGCCTACTACGACGCCGCCGCGCTGATGCTGGCGGGCAAGCCGTTCAAGAAGGCCGCGTCGGTCGCCAAGCTGGTGGCCAGCGAAGCCGCTATGGACAACTCGCGTGACGCCACCCAGATCTTCGGTGGATACGGCTTCATGAACGAGTATTCGGTGGCCCGGCATTACCGGGATTCCAAGATCCTCGAAATCGGTGAAGGGACGACCGAAGTGCAGCTGATGCTGATCGGGCGGGAGTTGGGACTGTGAGCGATACGCCCAAGCGCATCGTCGAGCAACGCGGCCTGTGGTTCGAGGAGTTCGAAACCGGTGTGCTGTACCGGCACAAGCCGGGCCGCACCATCACCGAGGCCGACAACGTGCTGTTCACCACGCTGACCATGAACACCCAGGCACTGCACCTGGATGCGGCGTTCGCCGATGCGCTGCCGCCGTTCAACCAGCGGCTGGTCAATTCGATGTTCACGCTGTCGACGCTGGTCGGATTGTCGGTCACCCAGCTGACCCAGGGCACCATCGTCGGCAACCTCGGCTTCTCCGACATCGCCTTCCCCAAACCGCTGTTCCACGGCGACACCCTCTACGCGGAGTCCGAGGTGACCGACAAGCGGGAGTCCAAGAGCCGGCCCGGCGAAGGTATCGTCACCTTCGCGCACACCGGCCGTAATCAGCACGGCGACATCGTGGCGACCGCGTCGCGAAAGACCATGGTGCGCAAGAAACCTCAGGAGGCCTAGTGCCGCTCGACAATATCGGCCCGGCGTGGATCTTCTGCCCCGCCGACCGCCCGGAACGGTTCGAGAAGGCCGCGGCCGCAGCCGATGTCGTCATCCTCGATCTGGAGGACGGCGCCGGTGACAAGCCTGCCGCACGTCGTGCCATCGTCGACACCCCGCTGAATCCGGCCCGCACCGTCATCCGGATCAACCCGCACGGCACCGAAGACCAGCGACTCGACCTGGAGGCGCTGCAGCGCACCGGCTATACGACCGTCATGCTGCCCAAGTGCGAGGCGGCCGAGCAGGTGAGCGCCCTGGCGCCGCTGGACGTGGTGCTCATCGTGGAAACCCCGCTGGGTGCGCTCAAGGTCGCCGAGACCGCCGCCGTCGACAACACCATCGGGGTGATGTGGGGCGCCGAGGATCTGTTCGGCTCGCTGGGTGGGACGCTCAACCGCTTTCCCGACGGTTCCTACCGCGGGGTGGCCCTGCATGTCCGCTCGCAGTCGCTGCTGGCCGCCAAGGCCTACGGCAAGCTGGCGCTGGATTCGGTCTACATCGACATCAAGGATCTCGATGGGCTGCGCCGGGAGACCGACGACGCCGTCGCCGTCGGCTTCGACATCAAGGTCGCGCTGCACCCCACGCAGGTCACGGTCATCCGGGAGGGGTACGCACCCTCGGACGAACAGGTCGACTGGGCACGACACGTATTGGCGGCTGCGACAAACCAGCGGGGCGCATTCGCTTTCGAGGGCATAATGGTGGATGCCCCGGTACTGCGGCGGGCGGAGCGGATCGTCCAGCTTGCGCCTCACCCCGGTAGTTAGCCGGCACCCCTGACCAGGGGGTCGCACTGACCGCAGCCGTGCCGAGCACCTCACGGAATGGCGGCCGAACATGCCGCCACCTGAAGGAGGCGGTATGGCTGTGTTGGGTGATGCGACGGTTGACGACGCCAGGATCGATGACGGGCTGGTGCAGTTGCTCCGCCCTGACGGGACGCCGAGCGACGACCACCGTGCCGGGGGATACCGCCGGAACCTGCCGCCCGAGACGCTGGCCTGGCTCTACGAGCAGATGGTCGTCACCCGAGCACTCGACACCGAATTCATCAACCTGCAGCGCCAGGGCGAACTCGCCCTCTACGCGTCCTGCCGCGGTCAGGAGGCCGCCCAGGTCGGAGCGGTGGCCTGCCTGCGCAAGACGGACTGGCTGTTCCCGCAGTACCGCGAGCTCGGCGCGTTCCTGACCCGCGGTATCGCGCCTGCCAACATGGGTGCGGTGTGGCGGGGAACCTGGCACGGCGGGCTGTCGTTCACCGAGAAGTGCTGCGCGCCGATCTGCATCCAGATCGGCGCCCACGGCCTGCACGCGGTCGGCGCGGCGATGGCCGCCCAGCGCCTCGGCGAGGACTCGGTGACGGTGGCCTTCATGGGCGACGGCGCCACCTCCGAGGGCGACGCCCACGAGGCGCTGAACCTGGCCGCGGTGTTCCGGTCGCCGTGCGTGTTCTTCGTGCAGAACAACCAGTGGGCGATCTCGGTGCCCGTCACCCGGCAGCACGCCGCCCAGTCGCTGGCGCACCGTGCGGCCGGCTACGGCATGCCGGCCGTCCGCGTCGACGGCAACGACGTGCTGGCCTGTTTCGCGGTGATGACCCAGGCCGCCCAGCGCGCCCGCGACGGGGGTGGGCCGACCTTCATCGAGGCGCTGACCTACCGGATGGGGCCGCACACCACCTCCGATGACCCCACCCGCTACCGATCGGTTCGGGAAGTCGAGCAGTGGGCGGCCCGGGACCCGATCCAACGGTACGAGACGTACCTCAGATCGGTTGGGGTGCTGACGGATCGGCTCACCGAACGAGTCGAGGCCCGGGCCGTGCGGCTGCGCGGCGAGTTGCGCGACGCCATCGTCGGTGCACCGGACATGGACATCGCGGAGGTTTTCGACACCGTCTACCACGAGATCACCCCGGAGTTGGCCAGACAGCGCGACCAGTTGCTCGTCGAGTTGGGGAAGGACTAGGGCCATGACCCAGATCATCGAGCGGTCCTCGACGCACGGCGATGACCTGCCCGAACCCCGTCCGTCACTGTTGACGATGACGATGGCCCAGGCCATCACCCAGGCGCTGAATGATGCGATGGCAGCCGATGACCGGGTGCTGGTGTTCGGTGAGGATGTCGCGACGCTGGGCGGGGTGTTCCGGGTGACCGACGGACTGGCCGAAACCTTCGGCGATCAACGGTGTTTCGATACACCGCTGGCCGAATCGGCCATCATCGGGATTGCCATCGGGATGGCGGTGCGTGGGTTCGTCCCGGTGCCCGAGATCCAGTTCGACGGGTTCTCCGCGCCGGCCTTCGACCAGATGGTCAGTCACCTGGCCAAGTACCGGATGCGCACCCACGGCGATATCGACATGCCGGTCACGGTCCGCATCCCGTCTTTCGGTGGTATCGGTGCGGTGGAACACCATTCGGAATCCACCGAGAGCTACTGGCTGCACACCGCGGGGCTGAAAGTGGTCGCGCCCTCGACCCCTTCGGACGCGTATTGGCTGCTGCGCCAGTCGATCACCTGCCGGGATCCGGTCATCTACCTGGAGCCCAAACGTCGGTACTGGACCCGGGGGACCGTCGACACCGAGGCGCCGGCGCTGCCGTTCGGGCGGGCATCGTTGACGCGCAGAGGATCCGATGTCACCGTGCTGACCTACGGCGGGCTGGTGGACACCGCACTCAGTGCGGCAGAGTTGGCCGCCGAACAGCATGGGTGGGATCTGGAGGTGATCGATCTGCGCACGCTCAATCCACTCGATTTCGACACCGTCGCAGAGTCGGTGCGCCGCACCGGCCACTGTGTGGTGATGCACGAGGGTGCTCGCACCCTCGGGTTCGGTGCCGAGCTGGCGGCGCGGATCTCCGAGGAACTCTTCTACGATCTGGAGGCGCCGGTGTTGCGTGCCACCGGATTCGACACGCCCTACCCCCCGGCCCGGCTGGAGAAGATCTGGCTGCCCGGGGTGGACCGCCTGCTCGACTGTGTGGAGAGGTCTCTGGCACATGAGTGATACCGACAAGCCAGAACTCCGCGACTTCCGCGTCCCAGATCTCGGGGAGGGCCTGGAAGAGGCCACCATCACCGGCTGGTCGGTGGCCGTCGGTGACGAGGTGGCCCTGAACCAGACGTTGTGCACGCTGGAGACCAACAAGGCCGAGGTCGAGATACCCAGTCCCTACGCCGGTCGCGTCGCCGAACTCGGTGGGCAGGAAGGGGACACGCTGGCCGTGGGTGCGGTCCTGGTGCGCATTGCCGGTACAGCGCAGAAGTCGGTGCTGGTGGGTTACGGCACCGACGACCGCATGGACACCTCGCGGCGGGCCCGGGCCAAGCCGCCGGTCCGCAGACTGGCCCGCGAACTCCAGGTGGACCTCACCGAGGTGGCGCCGACGGGCCCGGATCGCATCGTCACCCGCGATGATGTGCTCGCCGCGTCGGCCACCCCGGACATGCGGGCGCTGTCGGGGGTGCAGGCCGAGATGGCCAAGCGGATGACGTTGTCGCGTAACCAGATTCCCGATGCGCATGCCGGGGTTCAGGTCGATTGTGCGGCGTTGCTGAGGCTGCGTGATCGCCTGCAGATCACGCCGTTCGTGCTGACCCTGCGGCTGCTGACGCTGGTGCTGCAGCGTCACCCGTTGCTGAACTCGACATGGGTGGACACCGCGGACGGCCCACGCATCCACCCACATTCCGCGGTGCATCTGGGCGTCGGCGTGGCCACTCCCCGCGGGCTGCTGGTGCCGGTGGTCGCCGATGCCCAGCAGCGCAACACGCGTGAACTCGATACCGAGGTCAACCGGTTGATCCAGGGTGCACGCGGCGGCGGGCTGCGGCCGCCCGAGCTGATGGGGTCGACGTTCACCGTGTCCAACTTCGGGGCGCTCGGGCTCGATGACGGGGTGCCGGTGATCAACTACCCGGAGGCCGCCATTCTGGGCATGGGCTCGCTGAAACCGCGGGCAGTGGTGATCGACGGTGAGGTGCTCGCCCGCCCGACGATGTCTTTGACGTGCGCCTTCGATCACCGCATCGTCGATGGCGCCCAGGTCGCGGCATTCCTGACCGATCTGCGTGAGCTGATCGAAACCCCTGAGTTGGCGCTCGCGGACCTGTAGCTCTCAGTGCTTCTTGGCTGCGGCCAGCCGCCGCTGGAACTCCGGTGATTCGATGGATCGTGCCTGCGGTGTGATCTCCACGTCCACCGCGATCGCGTGCTGCGCGCTGTCGAGAAAACCCGGGTTGGCGGTGGCACGCATCGACGCTTTGGTCGCGATCACCACATCGCGCGGCGCGGCGGCCGGGCCGGCGGCGAGTTGCTGCGCCGCGGCGACCGGATCGTCGGCAACCTCGAGGGCCAGGCCATACCGCACCGCCTCGTCTGCGTCGAAGCGTTTGCCGAACAACAGCGCCGCGCGCGCCACCTGGGGGCCGACGCCGCGCTGCAGCATCCAGGTGGCACCACCACCGGGATGGATGCCGAGCTTCTGGAATCGGGGATCGAAAAGTGCTGCGGGACCGGCAATTCGGACGTCGGCCGCCAGTGCGAGGTTCAGTCCCGCGCCGACCGCGGCGCCGTTGACGGCCGCGATGGTGGGCAGGGTGCAATCGGCGACCGCCAGGAACCCGTCGTAGATGATGCGCAGTCCGTCCTCGGCGGCTTCACCGAGCGCGGTCAGGTCGGCGCCCGCGCAGAACGCCTTGCCCGCGCCGGTCAGCACGACGGCGTGCACATCGGTGTTTGCTTCGGCGGCATCGATCGCGGCGCGCAGGGCTGCCGAGATCTCGGCGGTCACCGCGTTACGGCGGTCGGGATCGTTGACGGTGACGGTGGCGACGTGATCGGCGACGTCGATGAGAACAAGGTCTGACATGGCATCAGGCTACGGACCGGGCGCGGTGGGGGACACCGGAGGTCGGGCATGCCGTCGCAACACCTGATCAGGTGCGCTGTCCAGGTGTTTTGCCCGGTTCTGTCACAGCCCCGGATCTCCTTTGCATCGGAACGGTAACCGTCGCATCTGTCGCGCGTTGAAGTTGCATCCATGTCATTTACCTTTCTCCCTGACTGCGACGTCAATATGAAAGCGCTTGGGGATGACATGGTGAGTAAGTCGAATCGGCTGGCCGTCAGCATGATTGCTGCGGCGGCATTGTGCACGCCGCCTCTTTTGCTGAGCGCGGTGGCGCAAGCGCAACCGGCGTTGCAGTCGAGCGCGGGTGGCGTGCCCTGCGTCGGCATGGTCCAGCAGCTGGCCGCGTCCCCGCCTGATGTGGGTCAATCGTTGCAAGGCATTGCGGCACCGTTCACCGGTGCCGGCGCCGCGCCTGTCGTCATCCCGCCCGCGACTGCGGCTGGTGCGATCCCCGCCGCGGGCGCCGCCGGTGGTGGCGCAGCCGGAGGTGCTGGTGGAGCGGGTGCCGGTGGTGGCGCCACCGGCGGTGCCGGTGCCGGTGGTGCGGGTGCGGCCGGCGGAGGTGCCGGAGGTGCGGGTGCCGCGGGTGGTGCCGGGGGCGGCGGTGCTGTGGCCGGTGGCGCTGGTGGTGCCGGGGGCGGCGGTGCTGCGGCCGGTGGCGCTGGTGGTGCCGGGGGCGGCGCGGCCGGAGGAGCCGGCGGCGCCGGTGCACCTCTCGCAGGTGGAGCGCCCATCGCAGGTGGAGCGCCGGTCGGCGCGCCGCTCGCGGATGCCGCGGGCGCGGTCGGCGGCGCTCCGGCCGGAATCGTGGACACCGCAGGCGCGCCGATTCCCGGTGCACTCGGTGATGGCGCCCCGCTCGCGGATGCCGCGGCTCGTGTCGGCCAGGGTGGCGTTCCGGGCGCGGGTGGCGGCGAAGGTGTCGGTGGCAGCGGCGGTGGTGCCCCGGGCGGCGACGTGATTCATCCCGCGGCCGCGAATGTCGGTCCCGCAGGTCCCCCTGCAGGCCCGCTTGTGGATGCCGCTGCGGTGGTGCCGCCGGCAGGTGGCGCGCCAGTCCCCGCGGCAGCAGTGATCGACGGCGCCGCAGCTGCTCCCGCAGCGGCCGCACCGGTGGTCGGTGGCGGTGAAGGTGCGGCTCCTGCCGCCGCGATCGGTGGCGGTGACGCCGGTGGCGGCGCTGGCGGCGCGGGTGGCGGTGGAGCTGCCGGTGGTGCCGGTGGTGGCGGTGCTGCAGGCGGAGGTGGAGCCGGCGCTGGTGGCGGCGGTGGAGCTGGAGCCGGTGGCGGTGGTGCGGCAGGTGCAGGTGGAGCCGGCGCTGGTGGCGGCGGTGGAGCGGGTGTGGGCGGTGGCGGTGCTGCAGGCGGAGGCGCTGCCGGTGGTGGCGCCACCGGTGGTGGGGCGGTTCCCGTCGGCGCTGTGGTCGAAGGTGGAACCGGTGGCGGCGTCGTGGGCGGAGCTCCCGTGGAGCTTGCCGTGGCTGCCCCTCCTGTTGAGGTGGCGTTGCCGCCGGTTGAGGTGGCTGCGCCGCCCGTGGAGGTGGCTCTGCCGCCGGTCGAGGTGGCTGCGCCGCCCGTTGAGGTGGCTCTGCCGCCGGTYGAGGTGGCCGCGCCCCCGGTGGAAGTGGCTGCCCCTCCGATCGAGGTGCACGCGCCGCCGGTCCAGGTGGCCGGTCCGCCTGCCGAGATTTCGGTGCCGGATATCGACATCGAGGTTCCCGATATCAGCATTCCGGGCATCAGTGTGCCCGGCGGTGCGGGCGTCCCCGGCGGAGTTGTCGGCGGCGCACCCGGCGCCGTTGTCGGCGGTGCTCCCGCCGCTGTGGTCGCTGACGCTGGAGCCGCGGCGGCTGCGCCCGGTGCGGCTGTCGTCCAGGCTGCGGCACCCGCCGTGGCCGGTGG
>NZ_JBFUKN010000126.1:0-13824 GCF_056400845.1 Mycobacterium sp. P4_H6
GCCGAGGACCTGGAGATCGGCCAGCCCGTCGAGGTGGCCTTCCAGCACGTAGACGATGTCTGGCTGCCGGTGTTCACACCGGCCGCAGATCCCGACGCCCCGACCGCGCTGCCCGATGACCTCATTCCCCCAACGGATTTCGCCAAGCATGTCCGGCCGATGCTGACAAGCGAGAAGTTCGAGGACAAGGCGGCCATCACCGGCATCGGCGCTTCCCGACTGGGGCGGCGGCTGATGGCGGCGCCGCTGTCACTGACCATCGAGGCGTGCGAGGCAGCGGTCGCCGACGCCGGTCTGACCTTCGACGACATCGACGGCCTGTCCACGTATCCGGGCCTGGACATCGCGGGGATGGGCGAAGGCGGTGTCAGCGCGCTCGAGGGTGCGCTCGGTCTGCGGCCGACCTGGATCAACGGTGGCATGGACACGTTCGGCCCCGGCGGATCGGTCATCGCCGCGATGATGGCCGTCGCCACCGGGATGGCGCGTCACGTGCTGTGCTTCCGCACGTTGTGGGAGGCCACCTTCCAGCAGTTGATGAAGGAGGGCAAGATGTCCCCGCCGGGCGGCGCCCGCGCCAGCGGCTGGCAACAACCCTTCGGCGGTATCTCGGCGGCGCACACGCTGGCGCAGAACGCCTCCCGGCACTTCCACCGGTACGGCACCACCCGCGAGACGCTCGGCTGGATCGCGCTGAATCAGCGCGCCAACGCCGCGCTCAACCCGACGGCCATCTACCGCGACCCGATGACGATGGACGACTATCTGTCCGCGCGCATGATCACCACCCCGTTCGGGCTGTACGACTGCGATGTGCCATGCGACGGTGCCGTTGCCGTCATCGTCTCTGCCGTCGACGTCGCGCGCGACCTGCCCCAGAAACCGATCCGGGTCGAGGCCGTCGGCACCCAGATCATCGAGCGCCTGGACTGGGATCAGACCACGCTGACCCATGAGCCGCAGGTACTCGGCCAGTCCGCGCATCTGTGGTCGCGAACATCGTTGCGGCCCAGCGATGTCGACGTCGCCGAACTGTACGACGGGTTCAGCTTCAACTGCCTGTCCTGGTTGGAGGCGCTCGGCTTCTGCGGTATCGGTGAGGCCAAGGACTTCCTGGACGGTGGCCATGCCATCGCCCGCGACGGCGTCATCCCGCTGAACACGCACGGCGGCCAACTCTCCCACGGCCGTACGCACGGGATGGGCCTCATCCATGAGGCGGTCACCCAGCTGCGCGGTGACGCCGGAGACCGGCAGGTCGCCGGTGCGAAGGTGGCGGTGGCCAGTAGCGGCGGCCTGACCCCCAGTGGTGTGTTGCTGCTGCGGACCGATGACTAGTTGCGAAGGCGAGCGGGAGTGACGATCGCAGCGAGGTACGAGCGAGGACCGAAGCGAGCGGGAGCCGAGCAATGATTCAGCCACGGCCCCGGGTGGTGATGGTCGGCGCCGTACCGATGTCCGCCCTGGTCGCCGCCGTCCCGCAGCCGCGTGCGGTGATCGTCGCCATCCACGGCGGCGCGACGTCGTCGGCGTACTTCGACTGCCCGGGCCGGCCCGACCTTTCGCTGATAAGGACCGCGGCGGCACAGGGTTTCACCGTGATGGCGCTGGACCGGCCGGGCTACGGCGCCTCGTCGCTGTATCAGGACACCATGGCCGAGCCGGCCGCCCGGGTGGCGCTCGCCTCCGGTGCGGTGGACAAGATCCTGGCCGACGGTCCGCGCGGCGCGGGCGTCTTCGTCTTCGCGCATTCACTGGGATGTGAGCTGGCACTGCGGATGACTGTCGCCGATGCCGGCGTACTCGGAGTCGAACTCGCCGGGACCGGTCTGCATTACCGTCCCGAAGCCAAGGAGATCCTGAGCCAGGCGACGTTGACCCGCCGACCGGTGGGGCTACGGGAACTGTTGTGGGAACCCGCCGAACTGTATCCGGGCGAGGTGCTGACCGGCGCGCTGTCCGCGCCGGGCGTCGCCTACGAGGGCCCGGTGACCGCCAGCTGGTCGCGCCGGGACTTTCCGGAGTTGGCCGCCGCGGTGCGGGTGCCCGTCCAGTACAGCGCGGCCGACCACGAACGCGTCTGGGACACCTCGGCATCGGCGCTGACCGAAATCGCAGGCCTGTTCGGTGCTGCGCCGCGGGTGGCGGTCAACGAGATGCCGGACAGTGGACACAATCTCAGCGTCGGACTGTCGGCGCAGACCTACCACCTTCGGGTGTTGTCATTTGTCGAAGAATGTATCGCCGCCGGTGCCGGTGGCGCGAGAGAAGCGGAGGCTGGTTGATGCGTGTCGGATTCATCGGACTGGGTAGTCAGGGTGGGCCAATGGCCCGCCGCATCGTCGAAGGCGGCTTCGAACTGACACTGTGGGCTCGTCGCGCCACATCGCTGGAGCCCTACGCGGACACTGCGGCGAAAACGGCCGGCACCCCCGCCGAACTGGGCGTCGCAAGCGATCTGGTGTGCCTGTGCGTCGTCGGCGACGACGATGTTCGCGAGGTGATCTCCGGCGAGAACGGTGTGCTGGCCGGGCTGGCGCCCGGCGGCATCATCGCCATCCACAGCACCGTGCACCCCGACACCTGCTCCGAGATCGCGGAACTGGCCGCCGCCAAGGGCGTTTCGGTGATCGACGCGCCGGTCAGCGGTGGCGGCCCCGCCGTCGAGGCCGGCACTCTGCTGGTGATGATCGGCGGCGAGGAAGCCGACGTGGAAAAGGTACGTCCGGTGATCGCCACCTACGCCGATCCCATCGTGCATCTGGGCCCGCTGGGCAGCGGGCAGGTCGCCAAGATCCTGAACAATCTGTTGTTCACCGCCAACCTAGGCGCGGCGATGAGCGCGCTGGCGCTCGGCGAGTCCCTGGGGGTGCCGCGAGAACGCCTGTGCGAGGTGGTCACCCGCGGGTCGGCCACCAGCAAGGCGCTGAGCAGCATCGCCGCCTTCGGCGGCAGCCTGGACAATCTCGCCCCGATCGCCGGTGCGTTGCTGCAGAAGGATTGCCGGCACGCCGCGACGCTCGCGGACAAGGCATCGGCCCCCGAGGGCGCGGTGTTCGACGCCGCCGACGCCGCGCTGCAGCTCATGGACCACCCGCGCTGATGGGCGCGTGCGTGCGCGTCGGATTCATCGGCGCGGGCCGGATGGGCTCCCCGATGGTCCGCCGGCTCGCCGAGGCGGGCCACGAGGTGCGCGCGCTCGGTCGCACCGAGGACAAACGCCGGGCCATCGCCGAACTCGGCGCCACCCCGGTCGCCGATATCGCCGCGGTCATCGAGCGCGCCGAGGCGGTGGTGATCTGCCTGTTCACCGACGAGCAGGTACGCGCGGTCGCCGACCCCGCGCTGCTGGCGGCGGTGCCGGCCGGTGCCGTATTGATCGTGCACACCACCGGCAGCCCCCGCACCGTCGAGCACCTGCGGGACCTGGCACCGCACATCGACGTCGTCGATGCCCCGGTCAGCGGCGGCCCGCACGATATCGCCGCCGGTCAGGTCACCCTGTTCGTCGGCGGAACCGATGATGCGGTGCAGCGGGCGCAGCCGGTGCTGGCCGCCTACGGCAGCCCGGTTCTGCACGTCGGGGCGCTCGGTACGGGCCAGAAGGTCAAGCTGATCAACAACACCCTGTTCGCCGCTCAGATCGGTCTGCTGACCGAAGCGGCCCAGCTGGCGGGCCACCTCGGGGTGGACGAAACCGCACTGCTGGCGGCGCTGCCGCACGGCAGCGGTGCCAGCCGGGCGCTGGACAATGTGGCGCGTGCCGGCTCGACCGCCGCCTTCGTCTCCGCCGTCGGCGAATTCATCGGCAAGGACGTCGCGGTGATCAGGCAGACGGTCGCCGAACTCGGCACCGATCTGGGCGCGCTGAACGCCGTCGTCGACGCTGGACTGGGGCGTTGAGTGCGCCCGAAATTGACTGTTTCACAAACTTCCCGACAAGACTACTGTTAGCGTTACAGTTTCACAGCCTTCCGTAACGCTTCGGGTGACAGTGCCACCCTGGAGGAGGACCTCAGAATGACCACCGCGGAACTCGTGTTCGACCCGTTCTCTGACGAGTACTTCAACAACCCCTTCGAGATCTATCGGCGGATGCGCACCGAAGCGCCGCTCTACTACTGTCCCGACCGGGATTTCTATGCCCTGACCCGGCACGAGGACGTCTCCGCCGCGCTCAAGGACCATGAGGCGTTCTCCTCATCGCGTGGTTGCGATCTGGCGATGGTGCAGGCCGACGAACCGCCGCAGAAATCGATCATCTTCATGGACCCGCCCGATCACCGGCACATGCGGTCCCTGCTCAACAAGGCTTTCACGCCGCGGGCCGTGCAGGCCCAGAGGGACACCATCGTCGAGCAGATCGACCATTACCTGAGTCTGATCAGCTCCGATGATTTCGACATCGTGCAGGACTTCTCCGGCCCGTTCCCGGTCGAGGTGATCACCCGGATGGCCGGTGTCGAACCGGACTACCGCCAGATGGTGCGGCACTGGATCGACACCAGCCTGTCGCGCGAGCCCGGTCAGATCGGCACCTCCGAGGCCGGCATGCAGGCCAACATGGACACCGCGATCTACTACTACTCGCTGGTGCAGAAGCGTCGGGAGAACCCGACCGATGACATGATCAGCCGGCTCATCGCCGCCGAGATCCCGCGGGAGGACGGCCGACTCGACAAGCTCGACGACATCGAGATCACCGGTTTCGCGACCCTGCTCGGCGGGGCCGGCGCAGAGACCGTGACCAAGCTGATCGGCACCGCGATGGTGCTGTTCGCGCGTAACCCCGAGCAGTGGCAGAAGCTGCTGGACAACCGGGATCTGGTGCCCGCGGCGGTGGAGGAACTGCTGCGCTTCGAGGGACCCGTGCAGTACAACGTGCGCTACACGCTCAAGGAAGCGCGGGTGCCCAGCGGCGTGATCCCGGCGGGCAAGGCGGTCTTCCTGCTCAGCGCCGCGGCCAACCGGGACACCGACGCGTTCACCGATGCCGACAAGTTCGACATCGAACGCGACCGCACCGAGGCGCAGAACCTGGGACTCGGCTACGGCATCCACAGCTGCCTGGGTGCGGCGCTGGCGCGGATGGAGAGCGTCATCGCCCTGGAAAGGCTGCTCGATTTCATGCCTCACTACGAGGTGAAATGGGATGGGCTGCAGCGGGTCCACATGCAGAACGTGGCCGGGTACTCGCACGTGCCGGTGCGGCGGCTGCAATGAGCAGAATAGAAGTTGATTTCGGGCTGTGCGAGAGYAACGGCGTCTGCATGGGCATCATCCCGGAGGTGTTCGACCTCGACGATGACGACTACCTGCACGTGCTCACCGAGGAAGTCACCCCCGACAACGAGGCGCAGGTGCGCGAATCCGTGCGACAGTGCCCCCGGCAGGCGATCTCCATCGTAGAGTAGCCGGATGCGGTTCCTGTTCGTACACGGCGGTTTTCATGCTGCGTGGTGCTGGGACCGGACCATCGAGGCGTTGAGCCGGATCGGTTACGCAGGAGTCGCTGTCGATCTGCCGGGACATGGCGTCCTGGTCGATCAGGAATCCACACTGACCAACCGCCGTGATGCGATCCTGTCGGCGCTGCAGCCCGGGGATATCCTGGTCGGCCATTCCGGTGGCGGGTTCGACATCACCCTGGCCGCCGATGCCGCGCCTGATCTGGTGCGCCACATGGTCTATCTGGCAGCCGCGCTACCCCGCGAGGGGCGCACCTACCCCGAGGCCATGGCGATGCGCGATGACGAGCAGGAACTCGGCGACGGTTTCGACGCCGATGTCGGAGAGATGTTGAGCTACCTCAGCTTCGACGAGGACGGCGCGATGACGTTCGCCGACTTCGACGGCGCGCGCAAGTACTTCTACCACGACTGCGATGAGCAGACCGCGCGCTGGGCGTTCAACCGGCTCGGCCCGGAGCGCTTCGGCGACACCACGGTGACGCCGGTGTCGGTCCCACAGTTCTGGGCGGCCGACCTGCCGCGCAGTTTCATCGTCTGCGAACAGGATCGGTCGATGCCGCGCTGGCTCGCCGATACCGTCGCCCGCCGCCTCGGCGTGCAGCAGCTGGCGATCGACAGTTCGCACTCACCGTTTCTGAGCCGCCCCTGCGAGCTCGCCGAACTGCTGGTGCACGCGACCACCACCAAGCCGGTCGGCCCGCTCGTCCCGCACTGACACCCCGTCCCTGCGCGAGCAGACGCAAAAGGTCGTGAAACTGCCTCATTTCGCGACCTTTTGTGACTGCTCAGCCAGCCAGGTCGGCCCGCTCGAACATCGTCCACATCCGCGCGACCAGATCCAGCGGGTGCCGACGCACATCGTCGACCACCAGCGGCACGGAAGTCCATCCGACTTCCTGCAGCGACGCAACTTTCATACGGTCGTGTTTCAGCGCTTCGGGCGTGGCATGCCATTCCATGCTTTCGTACTCAGCCACCACCCCGAAATCGGGCCACGCAAAGTCCACCCGCCACAGTCTGCCGCGGCAGTCGACGATCTCGAACTGCAATTCCGGCAGCGGTAATCCCCCGTCGATGAAGACCAAGCGGGCTTCGCTCTCCATCGGTGATTCCGCGCGGGCATCGGCGTGTACCAACAAGTTCCGCACCTTGACGATGCCCCGTCTTCCTTTCTGCTCTGCCACGGCCGACTCCAGTTCGGCCGGCGTGCAAAACCCGCTCCGCAGCGCAGCATCGAGTACGGCAAGAGCACGTGACCGTCGCACGGTACGGGCCAGCTCAACCGCGGTCCAGGCTGGCGCGGTGGCAAGACGGTCGTCAACGACTCGAAGCGGCGCACCCAACCGTTGGTGCACCATCACGTCCGCAGTCGGTCGGATCCGGACGCCTGGGTCGAGGATGTGTAGCAGGCCGTCCTGGTCAATGTCGAATCCGTAGAGCGCGGCGGCGGTATTCATACACGCGACCGTGCGCTCGCCGGTTCGCAGATCCATCGCCGCCAACCGGGTGGAGTGATCGGGTGCCGCGGCTGCATAGATGCCGTGTTGCACTCGAATAAGCTCGCCGTTGCGGATCAGCGTCCGCAACTGGCCACGAGAGATCAGCGTGAGCAGTTGTTGACTGCTTGCRACTCCACTATCCGAGAAGGCGTCCCGCCACGACATACCGTGGATGGTTGCTCAGAATGCACCCGCTGCACAGCGCCGGACCGTCAAGCCTGGGGATAACTTCATGAGCAGACGCAAATGGCCCCAAAAGTGTCAACTTTTAAGGCCATTTGTGTCTGCTCGCGCGGAAAATCAGAAGCCGGCGATGATCACTCCGTTGCACTCGGCCGCGGCCTGGCGCAGTTTCGCGGCCTCCTGGTAGGCGTCGGAGTAGTACCACTCCTTGGCCGCCTCGACCGATTCGAATTCCAGCAGCACGGTCTGGGTGCCGTGCCACTCCCCCTCCAGCGACTCGACCGCGGGGCTGAAGGCGAGCACCTTCGCGGTGCTCATCGTCTGGCTGGCGAGCTTGCCGTACTCGGCCATCCCCGCCGGGTCCTTGATGTCCTCGGTGATGATCACATAACCCTTGGCCACAGTTTGGAATCTCCTTGTCGGTGAAGCGGATTGAAATTCAGATCTCGTGGATCGCGTTCTCGGGACAACACTGGATGGCCTCCTGCACGGCGGCCTCGTGTTCGGCCGGAACCTCACCGGGAGCAGCCACCGCCCATCCGTCATCGGACAGGTCGAACACCTCGGGGCACAGTGTCAGGCACATCCCGTGGCCGGCGCATCGGTCCTCATCGACGCCGACCTTCATTTGACGTCGAACTCCAGGTGCAGATGGGTCAGACCCCGCAGGATGAACGTCGGGATGTAGTTGTAGTCGCGATTGCCCGCCGGACCGTGCTTCTCCGCGGAGATGCGGATGTCGCTGGTGCGGTCGAGCAGCCGCTCCAGGCCCACCCGGGTCTCGGCGCGGGCCAGCGGTGCACCCGGGCAGCTGTGGATGCCGCGACCGAAGGCCAGGTGCTGGCGGGCATTCTTGCGCGCCGGGTCGAACTCGTCGGGATCCTCGAAGCGGCGCGGATCGCGATTGGCCCCGGCGTTGACCACCATGACGGTGGTGCCCGAGGGAAGTTCCTTCTCCCCCACGGTGACCGGGGTGCGCGACAGCCGGAAGTCACCCTTGACCGGGCTTTCGTGGCGCAGCGCTTCCTCGATGAAGTTGGATATCAGACTGCGATCCTCGCGCACCTGCTTCTGGATGTCGGGACGGTCACCGAGCACCTTCAGTGCGGTGCCCAGCAGTCGGACCGTGGTCTCCTGGCCCGCGGAGAAGACGTTGGTGGCGACGCGGGCGACGTCGCCGGGGGTCGGCGTGCTGCCGTCGGGGAACAGCGCGGTGGCCATCCCGGTCATGATGTCCTCGCGCGGGTTGACCCGCCGATCCTCGATATAGGCCTCGAACTGCGCATAGAGGAACTCCAGCGGGCTGTGTGACAGCGATTCACTGCTGGTGCTGCCGACGCCCCCACCGGAGTTCTGCGAGATGCCGTCGACGAAGGCGTTGCGGTCCTCGGGCGGAATGCCCAGCAGGTCGGCGATGACGAGCAGCGTGAACGGGCTGGCGAAGCCCTTGATGAACTCACCCTCACCGGGCGCCAGGAACTCGTCGAGCACCCCGTCGGCGAGCTGCCACATCGCGTCCTCGTTCTCCTTGAGGCGCTTCGGGGTGATCAGCCGCATCATCAGGGATCGATGGTTGGTGTGCACCGGTGGATCCAGCGTCGGCAACTGATCGCTGAACGGCAGCTCGTCGCGGTGCTTTTCGATCAGCTCGGCGACGTCGTCGCGGCCCTCCAGCGGCACCGGAAAGCCGGGGAACGGACCGGTCACCGAGGTGCAGGACGAGAAGGTCTCCGCGTCGTTGTAGACCGATACCGCCTCTTCCCAACCGGTCACCATGGTCACGCCGTAGATGTCCTCGGGCTGGACCGGGCACTTGTCACGCAACGCGTTGAAGTACGGGTAGGGGTCGGCGACCAGCCGCGGGTCCTTGAACCAGTCGATGCCGGCGGGATCGATCGCCATATGCGTTACTCCGTTCCTGGCAGGCAGTACCCGTCACCATGAGAATGTGGCTCTCATCTATGAGTATTACATTTCCATAGCGCCGCTTCGTCGTCAACGAGGGCAAACGCCTAATCGACCCGCTCAACCCATGGCGGGAGAGAACGAGATTCTCGAAATGTTGAGCGTTCGCTCAACACCTTCGCACCGGAGGCCTATCCTCCGCTGAGACGAAGGATTCGGCAAGGACGGGATCGCGAGATGACATCGGACGTCGAACTGCACGCCACGGCAGGCAGCGAGCCGAACCTGGCCCGTCCGTGGGCGCCGCACCGCCGCAAGGCCTATCTTGCGCTCACCGCCATCACCGGCATCGCATTCACCACCGCGGTGGTGGGCGTCGGCACCGGACTGCTGCCGCCCACCTTCACCGTCGACGTGATCGCCAACCTGGCGTTCGGTCTGCCGGTGATCGTGCTGCCGCTGGTGTATTTCTGGACCGGACGCGGGGAGCAACGGTCGCGGCTGGAGCGGGCCTCCGAGCTGACGATGATCTACCTGCCCTACACGGCGGGCAGCCAACTCGGCTACGAGACCATCTTTCTCATCGGCCATCCGATGAACTGGTGGTCTCCGACCACCGACCCGGGCTGGAAGTGGCTGTGGTGGCAGTACGGGCTCGCCGACACCCGGTACACGAGTGGCAACGCCTGGATCTTCGGCCTGGAACTCGTCGGCGTCATCACCGGCACCATGCTCTTCATCGTCTGGATCCGCCTGATGCGCACCGATCTTCCGGTCGAGTCGCGAATCAAGAGTCTGTGGCTGGCCTTCACCGGCTGCGCCATGCTGATCAGCAGCACCGGCGTGTACTTCCTGGCCGAGGTGCGGGCCGGATTCGGTGATATCGGCCAGGGCGCGTTCGGGCTCTGGTTCAAGTTCATCGCCGAGAACGTGCCGTTCATGATCCTGCCGTTCTTCGCCCTCATCGCGATGCACCGCCAGATCGATTACCTCACACGGCGGGCCGGCCCGCGGCCGCTGTAGTCAGTGCCGACCGCGGCGCCACGCCGCACCGATCACGCAGGCTCCGACGGAGCCGGCGAACACGCCCAGGATGAGATGGCGCGCGCCGCCCGCTGCGCCGAATGCCCACAGTTGTAAGCCACCGGCAACCAGCGCCAGCACCCCGAAGGCCAGCCCCGCCACCCTCAACGCCATCCCACCAGTCTGCCAGCTCGCTTAGTTAGACACTGGTCAGCTGCGGCTCGACGCGGTACGGTGCGTCAATGCCCGACAGTTCGCGCGGCGCGGAAGCTGACCGCGGTCAGCGCAGGGCGACGTTTCAACGGTCCAACTCGCGCGAGACCAAGCGCATGCTGGTCCAGGCCGCGATGGCGCTGTGGCGCACCAACGGCTACGCCGGCACCACGGTGGCTCAGATCTGCGCCGCCGCCGGAGTCTCGAAGGCGTTGTTCTACTTCTACTTCCCCCGCAAGGAGGATGTGCTCTTCGAGGTCGGCGTGATGTCCACCCGGTCCGCGCAACGCACCGTCGCCGCCCTGCTCGACGGCGACTACGAGGTGCAGTCGGTCATCGCGGCGGCGCTGACCGACCTGGAGCGCTCGATGGCGCGCAATCCCCGGGAACTGGTCATCGAGACCATCCTGGAGGGGTATCGCCACGAGCACCGGATCCTGGACACCGCCGAGGCCCCGGATCTGGACGGCGGCATGTTCACCGCACTGTTCGACCGCGCGCTCGCCGACGGGAAGCTGCCCGAGGGCACCGACACCGGCCATCTGGCCTACCTGGCCATGATGCTGGTCAGTGAGGGCGCCCGGCATTGGGCCGCAGGCTCGTTCGGCGACCGTTCGTTCGCCGACGTCGTCGGCACCGATATCGCCACCCTGATCGCAGGCACCACCAGTCAAAGGAGACCATGATGGCATGGGATTTCGAAACCGACCCGGAGTTCCAGGAACTCCTCGATTGGGCGGACCGCTTCGTCCGCGATGAAGTCGAACCGCTCGATCTCATCTGGCCACATCTGCAGTTCACCCCGCTCAACGACGCCCGCCGCGCGGTGGTGGACCCGCTCAAGGAGCAGGTTCGCCGGAAAGGGTTGTGGGCCACCCATCTCGGACCCGATCTCGCCGGTCAGGGCTACGGTCAGCTGAAACTGGCACTGCTCAACGAGATCCTCGGCCGCTCGCAATGGGCGCCGATCGTGTTCGGCTGCCAGGCCCCCGACACCGGTAACGCCGAGATCATCGCCCACTACGGCACGCCCGACCAGAAGGACCGCTACCTGCGGCCGCTACTGGAAGGCGAGGTGTTCTCCTGCTACTCGATGACCGAGCCGCAGGGCGGCGCCGATCCCACCCAGTTCAAGACCGCCGCGGTGCGCGACGGAGATGACTGGGTGATCAATGGCCACAAGTTCTTCTCGTCCAACGCCTCGACCGCGTCGTTCCTGATCGTGATGGTGGTGACGAACCCGGATGTCAGCCCCTACCAGGGCATGTCGATGTTCCTGGTGCCCACCGACACACCCGGTGTCACGATCGTGCGCAACTCGGGTCTGTACGGGGAGGCCGACGGCGAAGGTTCTCACGCACTGATCCACTACGACAACGTCCGGGTACCGGATTCCGCGTTGCTCGGCGGGGAGGGCCAGGCGTTCGTCATCGCCCAGACCCGTCTCGGCGGCGGCCGCATCCACCACGCGATGCGCACCATCGGGCTGGCGCAGAAGGCGCTGGACATGATGTGCGAGCGGGTGCTGTCGCGGCACACCGCCGGCAGCCTGCTCGCCGACAAACAGGCCGTGCAGGGCTACATCGCCGACTCCTACGCCCAGCTCAAACAGTTCCGGCTGATGGTGCTGTTCACCGCATGGGAGATCGACAAGTACAACGACTACAAGAAGGTCCGCAAGGACATCGCCGCGGTCAAGGTGGTCATGCCCACCGTGTTGCACGACATCGCCTGGCGGGCAATGCAGATACACGGCGCGCTCGGCGTCACCAACGAGATGCCGTTCCTCGGGATGGTCACCGGGGCCGCGGTGATGGGCCTGGCCGACGGTCCCACCGAGGTGCACAAGACCACCGTCGCCAAGCAGGTACTGCGCGACTACACCGGCACCGACGGACTGTGGCCCACCGAATGGATACCCGGTAAACGGGACGCCGCGCGGGCCCGGTTCGCCGAACATCTGGAAGCCGAGGTGGGCAACCTGTGAACGCTGCGGCCATCGATGTTGCCCGCCTTGCCGATTGGATGGATGACGCCGGGCTGCCCGGCAAGGGAGCCCCGCTGGACGCGCGCTTCCTGTCCGGCGGCACGCAGAACGTCATCTATGAGCTGACCCGCGGCGACGAGCGGTGCGTCATCCGGATGCCACCGCCCGGCGCGCCCGCGGACCGTGACAAGGGCATCCTGCGCGAGTGGCGCATCATCGAGGCACTCGACGGGACCGACGTGCCGCACACCAAGGCCGTCGGCGTCTGCGACGACCCGAGCGTGCTCGGCCGGCCGTTCTATCTGATGGGCTTCGTCGACGGCTGGTCCCCGATGGACCAGCACGCCCGCTGGCCCGAGCCGTTCGACAGCGATCTCAGCATCCGACCGGAACTGAGTTATCAACTGGCCGAGGGCATCGCGCTGCTCTCCAAAGTGGATTGGAAGGCCAAGGGACTGCAGGACCTGGGCCGGCCCGACGGCTTCCACGAACGCCAGGTCGCCCGCTGGATCGGCTTCCTGGAGCGCATCAAACAACGCGACCTGCCGGGGCTCGACGTCGCCACGGCGTGGCTGCAGGCGCGTAAGCCGCTCGACTTCATCCCCGGCCTGATGCACGGCGACTACCAGTTCGCCAACGTCATGTACCGCCACGGCGCACCCGCCCAGCTGGCCGCGATCGTCGACTGGGAAATGGGCACCGTCGGCGACCCCAAGCTCGACCTCGGCTGGATGGTGCAGAGTTGGCCGGCCGACGAGCACGACACCGCCGCGATGGGCTACGTCGACATGCGCGGCGCACCGACCCGCGATCAGGTGGTGGCACGCTACGCCGAGGTGTCCGGCCGTCAGGTCGACGACCTGGACTACTACCTGGTGCTGGCCAAGTGGAAGCTGGCCATCGTGCTGGAACAGGGTTTCCAGCGCGCGGGCGATGACGAGAAGCTGCTGGCCTTCGGTCCGGTCGTCACCGATCTGATGCGCTCGGCCGCCGAACTCGCCGAATCCAGCGATTACCGGTGAGGGCCGCGATCTGCCCGGCATATGGGCCGCCGGAGGTGGTGCGGGTCGAGGAGTCACCGTCCCCCCAGCTCGCCGACGGTGAGGTGCGGGTGCAGGTCGCCTCGGCGGCGGTGAACTTCCCCGATGTGCTGCTGATCGCCGGCACCTATCAGGTCAAGGTGCCACCGCCGTTCGTACCGGGCAGCGAGTTCGCCGGTGTCATCACCGAAATATCGGGCCATACCGGCGATTTCGCGGTCGGCGACCGGGTCACCGGAACCGGCATGGTCGGCGCCTTCGCCGAACAGGTCTGCCTCGGGACCGGTGGCTTGGCGCCGATCCCCGACGGTATCGACGACCACACCGCCGCGGCCTCTGGAGTGGCGTTCCGCACCGCGTATCACGCACTGCGTTCGACGGCGCGGGTCACCGCCGGTGACGACATCGTAATTCTCGGGGCCGGTGGGGGCGTCGGGCTGGCCGCGGTGGCGCTGGCCACCGCGCTCGGCGCTCGCGTCATCGCGGTGGCGTCGTCCCCCGAG
>NZ_JBFUKN010000127.1:0-13364 GCF_056400845.1 Mycobacterium sp. P4_H6
ACGCGGTTCAGGTGGTGCAACTCGACGTCGACCTTGCCGGGCACCTGGACCTCGAACTGAAAGGACTGCAGCGACTCGGGTTTCACGGCGAAGGTGTGCTCGGGACTGGCGTGCACGTGCAGTTCGTCCTCGGTGTCACTGGTGACCCGGATGACGATGGGCTGCTTCACCGCGGCCCGCACCTGCTGGTTGACCGGCGTCACCTGCCCGCCGGCGATGGTCACGTCGATGACGACCCGTTCCGGCGGTGCCTGCTGATCGGAGAGTGCCGGCGCGGCGGTGGCCGCGGACGGTGCGGCCGGTTCCTCGGTGGAACCCGAGCAGCCCGCGGTGGCCAGCATGGCCGCCGCCGACACCACGGTCGCCGCGATCAGTGTCCTCAATCTGTTTCCTCACTTCGATTCTCGTCGTCGGGGTCGGGGTTGCGCCGGTCCCGGATGGCCACCCACGCCACCACCGCGGCGACCACCACGGCCGGGGCGAACGCGGGCAGCGCCAGCAGCAGGGAGTGATCGGCCAGGTAGGTCACGCGAGCGGAACGGGCTGCTTGGTTTCCGCGCCGCTGTGGGCGCGCATCTCCCGGTCATTGATCCGGCCGGCTCCCCAGCTGAGCGCCGCGATCAGAATGAGCGAGCACAGCAACACCACCAATGATGCCGCGGTGAACAGCCAGCTCGGTACGTCAAGATTCCGTTCCCGCTGCAGCACACTGATTTCCGCGGTCAGATCCCGGTTCATCGACTCTTCTGCGGGCAGCTCGGTGGCACCGATGCCCGGATCGGCGGGCAAGAACACCGGGACCGCGGCCATGGTGCGGCCGTCCTGAACCCGGATCAGTGTCTTCCAACTGCCCCAGACCGGTATCGGCCGGGTGGTGCGGTAGTGGCCGGGGCCGAGGCGTTCGAGCTTGTCCACGATCAGCCCGCGCTCGTTGTCGAGGCCGCCCTGCCAGGACAGCATCGAAATCCATTCGGGATCATCGCTGATCAGGTCGGCCGGGGAGATCCGGATGTCGGCGCTCACGAGTCGTTGCCCAGCGGGGCTGGGTAATTCGGTGAGCGTGATCTGCGCGCCGGCGTTCGGCGGCACGGAGATGTTCAGGCCGTTGCCGACCGCTGCGCCGATGGTCAGCACCGTCAGCACCACGACTGCGACGCCGGTGCCGCGCCGGGGCAACGGACGGCCGGTGAGCACGGTGGCGAGCAGCCCGCCGCACATGCCCATCAGCACGGCCACCGGCACCGAGGTGACCAGGGCTTCGACCCACATGGCCGCCGGCCACGGGTACATGAAGACCGCGTCGATCCAGAACGACTCCAGCCACAAGCCGACCGTGCCGATACCGGCACCGGCGACCGCGCCGAACAGAATGGGGCGCTGCAGAAGTGGTGTCAGGGCCAGTAGTTCGACCACCAGGGCCGGGCCGAGGTAGAGCGCGAACCAGCTGTAGGGCGCGCCGAGCACCGGGCCGACCGCGACCGCGACGATCCCGCGGATCAACAGTGCGAACAGCACCGCGGCCAGCGCGGCGCCCCTGCCGAGGGTGATCCGGGCGGCGACCAGCGCCAGCGCGGCGGCGGCGGCGATCAGCATCGGGTGCAGCACCAGCCGGAACTGTTCGATACCGAAGTCGTATTCGACGGGGAACACCGACATACCGATGACGAGGCCGCCGAAGGCGAAGTAGCGCAGGATCTTCCGTGGGGCCACCTCGGCGTCGGGGCCCATCGCGATACGACCCTCGTGCTCCAGCAGCAGGACGGCGACCAGGGACAGGCCGGCGCCGCCGATCAGCATCAGGTGGGTCGGTCCCCAGAGTGTGACGTCCTGACCGAAGATGCGGTGCCAGACGTCGTCCAGTGGGAAGCCGATGAGCGCGTACAGACCGCATGCGGCCATCAACACCCCGCCCACGGGCGCATACCAGGTTCTGGTGATCTTCAGCGCGGCCGGACCCGGCTTCTCATAGGGCAGGATGATGGCCAGCGATCCGGCGATGAACAGCAGGAACAGCCCGACCAGGATGAAGTAGTGCGCCGGGTTGGCCAGCGGACCGGAGTCGCGGCCCTTGCCGATGTGCAGGCTGACATCCCAGATGAAGCCGAACATCGCGCAGATGATGGTCGAGGTGAACAGCAATGTCGGCAGCGCCACCCAGGGCGGCCGCTTCATCTTCACCCCGACCTTGTTGGCGAGCGTGTCCAGCCAGGTGATCCGCCGCGTGCGATGCAGGATGCCGATCCACAACAGCCCGGCGGTGATGATGCCGGTGGCGATCGAGACGCCGATGATCTGATCGAGATCCGCGCCGCCACCTTCGGTCCCCGCCTGCGCCAACACGCTCAACGTGCCCGACATGCCCACCCCCGTTTACGACCCTGCGGATTTACTGGTCGGTAATGTTGCCAGAAACCGATACCCGATACCAGGGGTACCAGAAGTGGCTACCCTGGACGTCGATGAAGTTCGCCGGTCTGCACCTGCGGCAACGTGACGGCATCAGCTGTGGTCCCTCGGTCGCGGTGATAGCCACCGCGTTGCTGGCCCCCGACTACGGCACCCCGCTGGCCGGCACGGGCGCGGCGTCTTGGTTTGACGCCGAGCAGGCACGCGTCCATCACGCGGTGAACCGGATCTGGCCCCGGCGTCTCGGCATGACGCCCCGCGGCCTGGCGGGCGCCATCAACCGGCACAGCCCGGTCCGATATCGATGGCGGTTGTGCCGAGGCCTACTGCGCAGAACAGATCCACTCGGCGACGTGCTGGCAGCCGTGCACGACGGCTTTCCGGTCGCGATGCTGGTCGGCGGGTTCATCCCGCGGCACTGGGTGCTCTTCGTCGGCGGGCGGGCCGGGGCGGATCAATTGCGTTGTTACGAGCCGACATCGGGGGAGACGCGTCCGGTGGAGGTGGTGCGCGTGCAGCGCGCCGAGCTGACCGGCCTGGGCTTCCCGCGGCCGTTCGCGTTCGTCCTGCCCGGTCCGGAGCGGCCTTGGCCGCGTTGCGCCTCCCAGCCGGTCGAACTATAGTCTGGACACATGTCCAGTATGCTTGCGCTGCAGTTCAGCGGATTGAGCTGACGTGCGTATAGCCCTTCTGTCGTACCGCAGCAAAACTCATTGCGGTGGGCAGGGTGTCTATGTCCGGTACCTCTCCCAGGGCCTCGCCGAGCTCGGCCACGATGTCGAGGTGTTCTCCGGCCAGCCCTATCCCGACGGGCTGGACCCGCGGGTTCGGCTGACCAAGGTGCCGAGTCTGGATCTCTACCGCGATCCCGATCCGTTCCGGGTGCCGCACCCCCGCGAGATCCGGGACCGCATCGATCTCCTCGAGCTGGCAACCATGTGGTCGGCCGGATTCCCGGAGCCGAAGACGTTCTGTCTGCGGGTGGCCCGGATCATGGCCGAGCGCGGCGACGAATTCGACGTCATCCACGACAACCAGAGCCTGGGTTCGGCGCTGCTGACCATCGCGAAGCGCGGCCTGCCGGTGGTCGCCACCGTGCACCACCCGATCACCCGCGACCGGGTGCTCGAGGTGGCCGCCGCCAAGTGGTGGCGCAAGCCGCTGGTGCGGCGCTGGTACGCCTTCGCCGAGACCCAGAAGAAGGTCGCGCGGGCCATCCCGGAACTGCTGACCGTCTCCTCGACATCGGCCGCCGATATCGCCGAGGACTTCGGGGTGAGCGACGAGCAGTTGCACGTGGTGCCCCTCGGTGTGGACACCGAACTGTTCCGGCCCGCTCCCGATCGGGTGCCGGGCCGCATCATCGCGATCGCCAGCGCCGATGTGCCACTCAAGGGCGTGGGCAACCTGCTGCACTCGGTGGCGCGGCTGCGCGCACACCACAACCTGGATGTGCAACTGGTGTCCAAGCTCGAGCCCAACGGGCCGACCGAGAAGCTGATCGCCGAATTGGGCATCTCCGATATCGTCAACGTCTCCAGCGGGCTGTCCGACGAAGCGTTGGCCGACCTGCTCGCGTCCGCCGAGATCGCCTGTATACCTTCGCTTTACGAAGGCTTCTCGTTGCCCGCGGTGGAGGCCATGGCCAGCGGCACCCCGATCGTGGCGAGCCGGGCCGGGGCACTGCCCGAGGTACTCGGCGAAGAGGGCGAATGCGCACGCCTGGTGCGGCCCGCCGATGTCGAGGAGTTGACCGGGGTGCTCGGTGAACTGCTGGACTCACCCGCCGAACGGCACCGTCTGGGCGCCGCCGGACGGCGCCGGGCACTGGATGTATTCAGCTGGGAATCCGTTGCGGCACAGACCGTCACCGTGTACGAGCGGGCCATCGACAGAACCGCCGCCAAGGCGAAGAAAGGACGGACAGCGTGCTGACCGTTGACTACGACCGGCTCGGCGTCGGACCCGGCACATCGGTCATCGATGTCGGTTGCGGCGCGGGCAGGCACTCGTTCGAGGCCTACCGGCGCGGTGCTGACGTCATCGCCTTCGACCAGAGCGTCGAGGATCTCAACGATGTCGACGCCATCCTGACCGCGATGAAAGAGCAGGGCGAAGCGCCCGCCTCGGCCAGCGCGGAGGCCGTGAAGGGCGACGCCCTGGCCCTGCCCTATGCCGACGGCAGCTTCGACTGTGTCATCGCCTCGGAGATCCTGGAACACGTCCCCGCGGACGACGCGGCGATCGCCGAGCTGGTCCGGGTGCTCAAACCCGGTGGTGTGCTGGCCATCACCGTCCCGCGCTGGTTGCCCGAGAAGGTGTGCTGGCTGCTCTCGGACGAGTATCACGCCAACGAGGGTGGGCACATCCGCATCTACCGTGCCGATGAGCTGCGCGACAAGGTCGTCAGCCGCGGTATGCGATTCACCCACCGCGAGCACGCGCATTCGCTGCACGCGCCCTTCTGGTGGCTGAAATGTGCGGTCGGAGTGGACAAGCCGAACAATCCCGCGGTGACCGCCTATCACAAGCTGCTGGTGTGGGACATGATGAGCCGTCCGTGGCTGACCCGCCAGGCCGAAGCCGTGCTCAACCCGGTGATCGGGAAGAGCGTCGCCCTCTATTTCGAGAAGCCGACCGCGTAGCCATTATGCGTCGCCACGAGATTCCCGGTGTGTCAGGTGTATTGACGCCGAAGCAGTGCCTGCAAACGGCCCAGTCGATTGCCGACACCCAGGAATCCGATGGCGCGATCCCGTGGTCGGTCGGCGGTCACACCGACCCGTGGGACCACGTCGAGGACCTGATGGCACTGACGGTGGCGGGGCTTCTCGAACCGGCTCGCGCCGGATTCGACTGGTGCCGCCGCACGCAACGGGACGACGGTTCCTGGCCGATCCAGCTGCGCAACGGTGTCGTCGAGGATGCCAATACCGACAGCAACTTCTGCGCCTACATAGCCACCGGGGTGTGGCACCACGTGCTCATCACCGGCGACCGGCGGTTCGCGGTGCAGATGTGGCCGACGGTGAGCCGGGCCATCGAACTCGTGCTCAGCATGCAGTTGCCCGGTGGTCAGATCAGCTGGGCCAGAAGCGATGCCGGGATGATGGACGAAGCCCTGCTGACCGGATGCGCGAGCATCTACCACAGCATCCGGTGCGCGCTGGCACTGGCGAACTACCTGGGCGAGCCTCAGCCGGAGTGGGAAGTGGCTGTCGGCCAGCTCGGGCACGCGATCGCCGAGCATCCGGAATTGTTCAACGCCAAAGACACCCACGCGATGGAGTGGTACTACCCGGTGCTCGGGGGTGCCATCCAGGGTGCGGCGGCACACGCGCGCATCGAATCGCGCTGGGATGACTTCGTGGTCCCCGGCCTGGGTATCCGCTGTGTCGATCACCGTCCGTGGGTGACCGGTGCGGAGACCTGCGAACTGGTCATGGCACTGGACGCGGTCGGAGACCGTACCCGCGCACTTGAGCAGTTCACCGCCATGCAGCATCTGCGTGAGGTGGACGGATCCTATTGGACCGGACTGGTTTTCACCGACGGCAAGCGCTGGCCGGTGGAGCGCACCACCTGGACCGGTGCGGCGATGATCCTGGCCGCCGATGCGCTGTCCCGAACCACCCCGGCCGGCGGCATCTTCCACGGCGCCGATCTGCCGCGCGGGCTGGAGGGCGAGTTCGACTGCGCCTGCGACCGCGTTTAGACGCGTTCCAGCAGCCGCAGCGATCCGGTCGCCGAGATCTCCTTGAAGTCACCGGAATCGATTGCGCGGCGGTAGATGTGGAACGGAGCCTGTCCACCCTCGTTGGGGTCGGGGAACACATCGTGGATGACCAGTCCGCCACCGGGAGCCACCCATTTGGCCCAGCCGTCGTAGTCGCGCTGGGCGGCCTCCTCGGTATGGCCGCCGTCGATGAACAGGAACTGCACCGGGGTGCCCCAGACCCGGGCGACGGTGGGGGACTTGCCGACGATCGCCACCACGTGTTCCTCCAGGCCGGCCAGGTCCAGGGTGTGACGCATGGTGGGCAGAGTGTCGAAGCGCTTGGTGACCGGATCGACGAGCCCGGTGTCGTGGTACTCCCAGCCGGGCTGATGCTCCTCGGACCCGTGATGGTGGTCGATGGTGTAGACGACGCCGTCGACCTGAGCGGCCGCCGCACCCAGCAGTACGGTGGACTTACCGCAGTACGTGCCGATCTCGATACCGACACCGCCGGCCAGATAGTGCACGGCGGCGTCATAGAGGGCGCGGCCCTCGTCGGCGGGCATGAAGCCGATGACCTGCTCGGCGAACTCGAACAGACGGGCGGCCTCGGCGGGCAGGGCGGTGTCGGCGGTGCTCATGGCAGATAAACCTACCGTTGCTGGTGATGAGGGGTTGCAGTAGTGTCTGGACACGTGTCCGATACGGCCCTGGAGTCGACGCGCCGCCGGTTGAGCGCCAAGCAGGCCGATACCGTCGACCGGCTCGGCAAGGCCGCGCTCGAACTTCTGAGCCGCGAGGGTTTTTCGGCGCTGACCGTGCGCCGGGTGGCCGCGCAGGCGGGGGTCGGAGCGGCCACCGCCTACACGTACTTCTCCTCGAAGGAGCATCTCGTTGCCGAGGTGTTCTGGCGCAGACTTGTCGAATCCCCGCTCGCCGAACACGAGTCGCCGGATCCGGCGACGCGGGTGCTGGAGGTGCTGGAGCAGATCTCGTCGCTGGTGGCCGGTGAACCCGAGTTCGCGGGGGCGGTGACCAATGCGCTGCTCGGCAAGGATCCCGATGTCGACGTGCTGCGCGGGCGCATCGGCGCGGACATCCGGGCCCGCCTGGTTGCGGCCCTGGGTTCCGCGGTGGATCCCGATGTCATCGAGGCGCTCGAACTGCTCTACACCGGGACGCTGGTCTGGGCCGGGATGGGATATGAGGCATATCCGGAGATCTCGCTGCGGCTGCTCAAATCGGCGCGGCTGATCCTGCGCTGAGCAGAGCCTCGGAGGCGAGCACCGCGGGCTCCAGGATGGACGCGGTGGGCAGCTCGTCCTCCACCGTCAGCGCCGTCAGCTCCCGCAGGCCGCCGAGCAGGATCACCGCGAGTTCACGGCGGACCGGCGCGAGCTCGGCACGCCGGAAGCCCGGGCTGTCGGACAGGTCGACCAGCAGCTCGGTCAGCCCGCTCATGGCCGCTCGCTGAATGGACCGCACCGTGGCGCCGAGGGCCGGCAGTTCCCGGATCCAGCTCAGGGTGATCTCCGGGCGCGCGCCGATGTGGTCGACATAGGCCGTGGCGGCCTGCCTGATCTGCGCCCGCCAGTCCGCTTCGGGGTCCACGGCGGTCCGGATCGCCACCAGCAGCTGCTCGTGGTCGGCGCGCAGCAGCTCGACGAAACACTCTTCCTTATCCGTGAATTCGCTGTAGAACGTGCGCTTGGAGGTACGGGCGTGCCGCACGATGTCGGCGACCGTGGTGGCGCGGTATCCGCGCTCGGCGATGGAAGACGCCAGACCGTCGAACAGGCGGGCGCGAAACGGCCGACTTTCCTCCATCGCGCCATCCTTGCCGATTTACTCTTGCCCCCGCTGGTACCACGGAGTACCGTAACCTGCATACCTGCGGTACAGCGCAGTACCAACCTCTGGTCTGGAGTGCGTCCATGAGCGAAGCGACCATCACCGAAGTTCCCGCCGAACATCTGCCACCCGGCCCCACCGTGAGCAAGACGTTGACCGGAATCGGATTCGCCTTGTTCCGTCGGCCCGTCGTGGCACGACTGGCCAACCGCTACGGCTCGGCCTTCACGATGAAGTTGCCGGTGTTCGGTCCCACCGTGATCGTCACCGACTCGCAGCTGGCCAAGCAGTTGTTCACCGCCAGCACCGATGACGTCGGCAACATCCAGCCCAACCTTTCCCGGATCCTCGGGCCCGGGTCGGTGTTCGCGCTGGACCGCGGCGAGCACAAGCGCAGACGCAGACTGCTCACACCGCCGTTCCATGGCAAGAGCATCAAGAACTACGAGAAGATCTTCGAAGAGGAGACGCTCCGGGAATCCGCGAATTGGCCGGCAGGACAGGAGTTTCCGACCCTGGAGCCGATGATGCGGATCACCCTGAACGCGATCCTGCGGGCGGTATTCGGCGCCGACGGGGCACATCTGGACGAGCTGCGCMGGATCATCCCGCCGTGGGTGACGCTGGGCTCGCGCTGCGCGACGCTGCCCACCCCCAAGCGGGAGCACGGCCGCTGGCATCCCTGGGGCCGGTTGGCCGAGTACCGCCGCCGTTATGACGACGTCGTGGGCCGGCTCATCGACGAGGTCGCTGCCGACCCCCGGCTCGACGAACGCGATGACGTGCTGGCCCTGCTGCTGCGCAGTTCCTACGAGGACGGCACCGCGATGTCGCGCCAGGACATCGCCGACGAGCTACTGACCCTGCTGGCCGCCGGGCACGAGACGACAGCGTCCACCATGGGGTGGGTGTTCGAGCGGATCAGCCGTCATCCGGAGGTCCTGGACAGGCTGGTCGAGGAAGCCCGGGGCGACGACAACGAGTACCGCCAGGCCGTCATCCTGGAGACCCAGCGGGCCAGGACAGTCATCGATTTCTCCGGGAGGCATGTCTACTCACCGACCTTCGAGCTCGGCGAATGGGTGATACCGCAGGGGTATTCGATCGTCGTGAGCCTGTCCCAATTGCACGAGAAGGAATTCGACGACGCCGAACGGTTCGACCCGCAGCGGTTCATCGGCAACCGTCCGCCGCTGGCCTGGGTGCCCTATGGCGGCGGGACCCGGCGCTGTGTCGGTGCGGTGTTCGCCAACGTCGAAATGGACATCGTGCTACGGACGGTGCTGCGGCACTTCACCATTGCCACGACCACCGCGCCGGGGGAGAAGGTGCACTCGCGAGGAGTGGCCTTCACGCCCAAGCGCGGTGGCCGGGTGGTGTTGCACCGGAGGGCAGGAGCGCAGCGACCCGGGAAGTAGAACCGGAGGGTTGGGGCTTAGACCTCGGCGCGCTTGGGCAGCTTCCAGCCCGGGCGCGGGAAGTGGCACGTGTACCCGGTGGGGTAGCGCACCAGATAGTCCTGATGCTCGGGTTCGGCCTCCCAGAAGTCGACCTCCGGCACGACCTCGGTGACGACCTTGCCCGGCCACAACCCGGATGCGTCGACATCGGCGATGGTGTCCAGCGCGACGGCCTTCTGGTCGTCGTCGACGTAGAAGATCGCCGAGCGGTAACTGGAACCGACATCATTGCCCTGACGGTTCTTGGTCGACGGGTCGTGGATCTGGAAGAAGAATTCCAGGATCGAGCGGTAGTCGGTCTGGGCCGGATCGAACACGATCTCGATGGCCTCCGCGTGACCAGGATGGTTGCGGTAGGTCGCGTGGTCGTTCTGCCCGCCCGTGTAGCCCACCCGGGTGGACACCACGCCGGGTTGCTTGCGGATCAGGTCCTGCATACCCCAGAAGCAGCCGCCGGCCAGGATCGCCTTCTGGTTGTCGCTCATGCGCCATCACTCCTTCAGCAGTCACGTAGACGGTCAGCATCCATTGTGCTCCGCCGCTACGGTGGAACCCATGCGTAGAGCTGTAACCACAGCGCACGCCGGGTTAATCCTGGTCGGCGGCCTCCTTTTAGCCGTTCCACCATCGGCCTCCGCGGATCCGCCCGTACCTCCGGTCGACGCCCCGCCCGAAGTGCCTGCCGATCAGTGGCGCACGGTGTTCGCCGAGAATCCGATGATCCTGAACCCCCATGTCACCAGCGTCGAGTCCTGGACGCGCACCGGTGACGGGCTGGCCGTCAACTTCACCGGGGGACCCGCGGAGTGCTTCGGTGTGCACGCCACCGTGCAGGAGACCCCCGAGGACGTGACGGTGAACCTCGACAGTGGTGTGCCGCCGGAAGCGATCGGGCGGATGTGCATCACACTGGCGGTACCCGGCACGCTGGACATCGCGCTGGACGAACCGCTGGGTGACCGCGTGGTGCTGGCCGCCGGCACGACCCTCGACAAACCCAGGTAGAACGTGTTCTAGTTCCTGTTGTGACGAGCACGCTGTTCACCCGGGATGAGCTCACAGACGCCTTCGCGACATTCGAGCAGACAGTCGCCGAAGCCGCCCGGACCCGGAACTGGGATCCGTGGGTCGACCAGTACACCGTCGACGTCGAATACGTGGAGCACGCCGCCGGCACGATGCGCGGACGCGACCAGGTGCGCCCGTGGATCTGGAAGACGATGGAGAGTTTTCCGGGAAACCACATGACCGCTTTTCCGGCGTTGTGGACCGTCATCGACGAGTCCACGTCGCGGGTGATCTGCGAGCTCGACAACCCGATGCGCGACCCCGGCGACGGCACCATCATCACCGCCACCAACATGTCGATCCTCACCTACGCCGGCGACGGGCTGTGGCGCCGCCAGGAGGACGTCTACAACCCGCTGCGGTTCCTGTCCGCGGCAATGAAGTGGTGCAAGAAGGCACAGGAACTCGGCACGCTCGATGACGAGGCCGCCGAATGGATGAAGAGCATGGCCCGATGAGTGCTCTCGTCATCGGTGCCAACGGCTACCTCGGCTCGCACGTGGCGCGTCAGCTGGTCGCCGACGGGCAGAACGTGCGGGTGATGGTGCGCGAGGGCGCCAACACCATCGGCATCGACGACCTCGACGTGCAGCGGTTCATCGGAGACATCTGGGATGCCGACGTGCTGGCGGCGGCGATGACCGGAKCCGACGTCATCTACTACTGCGTGGTGGACACCCGCGGCTGGCTGCGGGATCCGGCACCGCTGTTCCACACCAATGTCGAGGGCACCCGGCACGTGCTGGACGTCGCGGTGCGCCCCGAGATCGCCTCAGGTTTAAAGAAATTTGTCTTCACCAGCAGCTACGCCACCGTGGGGCGGCGCCGCGGCCGGGTGTCCACCGAGGAGGACATCGCCGACGAGCGCGGGCTGACACCGTACGTGCGCTCTCGCGTACAGGCCGAGAAGCTGGTGTTGCAGTACGCGCGGGAGCGCGGGTTGCCCGCGGTCGCGATGTGCGTCTCGACCACCTACGGCGGCACCGACTGGGGCCGGACCCCGCACGGCGCCATCATCGCCGGCGCCGCCTTCGGCAAGTTGCCGTTTGTGATGAGCGGGATCGAACTGGAAGCGGTCGGTGTCAACGACGCGGCACGCGCGCTGATCCTGGCGGCCGAGAAGGGGCGCGTCGGTGAGCGCTACCTGATCTCAGAGAAGATGATCAGCAATGCCGAGGTGGCCCGGATCGCGGCCGAGACGGCCGGCGTACCCCCACCCGCTCGGTCCATCCCGTTGCCGCTGACCTATCTGCTGGCCGCCATGGGCACCATCAAGGGCCGGTTGCGCCGCACCGACGAGCGACTGTCGCTGGCCTCGCTGCGGCTGATGCGGGCCGAGGCCCCGGTCGATCACGGCAAGGCCGCCCGCGAACTCGGCTGGCAGCCAACGCCGGTGGAGGATTCCATTCGTGAGGCCGCCCGGTTCTGGGTGGGCCTGCGAGCGGCCAAGCGCAAAAAGGCGAGCTGAACACCACGCCCGACGGCGTTCAACTGGGGGCGTGTCCGCGGTGCGGTATTACCGTGTGATGCATGACCGCCGATGACCACGTGCGCGTCGATCTGACCGGCGCGCCGCAGACCATGCTTGCGACGCTGTACGCCAAGGCGCTGGATGCCGACCTGCCGCGGCCGATCCTGCACGACCGCTGGGCCAAAGCGACCGTCGCGGGTATCGACTACGACTGGAGGCAGACCACCATCACCGCGCGGCGGTCCCCGGCCGTCACCACCCGGTCGGCACATTTCGACACCTGGGTGCGCCAGTTCCTGGCGGTCCATCCGAAAGCTACTGTGCTGCATCTCGGTTGCGGCCTGGACAGCAGATACTTCCGGGTGGCGCCGGCACCGCACGTGCAGTGGTACGACATCGACTACCCGGAGGTTGCCGAGCTGCGCGGCCGCCTGCTGCCCACCGGTGGCGCCGGCTATCACGTGGTGCCCGCCTCGGTGACCGATCCGGGGTGGCTGCGTGACATCCCGGTCGATGCCCCGGTGCTGGCCATCGGGGAGGGACTGACCATGTACCTCACCAAGGCCGACGGTATCGATCTGCTGAACCGGATCGTCGGTCATTGCGGCACAGGGGAATTGCAGTTCGATGCCTTCAATTCGCTGGGCATCAAATCCCAGTGGTCCAATTCGGTGGTGCGCCGTTCGGGTGCCACGCTGCATTGGGCGATCAACGGCCCCGATGACATCCTCTCTGTCGTGCCTGGCACGCGACTGCTGGCCTGGGTATCGGCGTTCGACACCGAAGCCTTCGATCTGGTGCGGCCGGCCTACCGGCTGTTGGCGAACGCCATGTCGCGGGTGTCGGTGCTGCGTTATATGGCGCAGTACCATCGCTATTCGTTCTGAGTTGGTCACGGGTCGTCGTCCTCCTCGGGTGGTGGGAGGAGTTCTTCGCCGGTGGAAGTGGTGGTTGAGGGTGTCGCCGCCGGTGTCCATGAGTGGTGGCGGGTGCCAGTGCACGCGGCCGGTGCGGGGGTCGATGCTGTTGGTCCAGCCCAGTTCGGCGAGCCGGTTGTCCGGTCCGCAGCCGAGTGCGAGGTCGGGGGCGTCGGTGTACCCGCCGTGGTGCCAGCTGGGATGGGCGTGATGTGCCTGGCAGTGACACGCACCTTTGGTGCAGCCGGGTCTGGTGCAGCCGCGGTCGCGGTTGTAGAGCAGCAGCCGTTGAGCCTTGGTGGCCAGGCGTTTCGAACGCCCCAGGTAGAGCGGTTCGGCGGTGTGGTGCCGGTAGACGATCAGGTAGTGATGGGCGTGCTCGGCGAGGCGGATGAGGTCGCGCATGGGCATGCGGGTTCCGGAGCCGGTGACCGCGATCCCGGCACCGGCTTCGAGTTCGGCCAGCGTGGTGG
>NZ_JBFUKN010000128.1:0-13014 GCF_056400845.1 Mycobacterium sp. P4_H6
GTCCTCGGCCGAGGAGGCCAAGCAGTGGGCGCGCAAGTGCCCGCTCGGTCCCGGCGTGAAGCTGGAGGTGCGCCGCGTCAGCGAGATCGAGGAGTTCGCCGCGGACAACCCCTGGATCCAGAAGGAGATCCAGTGGAAGGCGGATCTGGCCGAGAAGATCGCGAAGGCGGCGCGGGAGGCCGCTGACCGCTGATCAGGACGTGGCGCGGATCCGCACGGGTCCGCGCCACTGCGCGTCCGGGTCGAGCACCTCACCCCGCTGGCTGATCTCGACCTCACCGCGCCTGGCCAGCGCCCGCGCTTCCGCGCGGGCGTCGTCCATCAGGTCCCGCCACTGCTGCCCGCCCACCGCGCGGGCGGCATCCGAGGGGCAGATCGTCTTGTCCGGTCCGCGTTCGCGGGCCAGCGACAGGATCGCGGCGCGGAGGTCGTGGTTCACCCCGTCCAGTCAAGCCGAATCGGGCGGCCCTTGCCAGCAATTCTGTAACACGTTCTAATCTGAAGCTATGAGTGACGAGCATCTCCGCCATTTCCAGCACTCCGGCCACCTCACCGTCGGCGCGCTGAAGCGCCACAAGAACCGTCCCGTGCTGTTCCTCGGGGACACCACGCTGACCGGCGGCGAGCTCGCCGACCGCATCAGCCAGTACATTCAGGCCTTCGAGGCCCTCGGGGCGGGAACCGGCGCCGCCGTCGGGCTGCTCTCGCTCAACCGTCCCGAGGTGCTGATGATCATCGGCGCCGGCCAGACCCAGGGCTTCCGCCGCACGGCACTACACCCTCTCGGCTCGCTGGACGATCACGCCTACGTGCTGTCCGACGCCGGGGTCACCTCGCTGATCATCGACCCCAACCCGATGTTCACCGAGCGCGCGCTGGGACTGCTGGAGAAGGTGCCCTCGCTCAAGCAGGTGCTGACCATCGGACCGGTCCCAGAAGAGCTCGCCGATGTGGCCACCGACCTCAGCGCCGAAGCCGCCAAGTACGCGCCGCAACCGCTGGTCGCTGCGGACCTGCCCGCCGATCACATCGGCGGCCTGACCTACACCGGCGGCACCACCGGCAAGCCCAAGGGCGTCATCGGCACGACCCAGTCGATCACCACGATGACGACCGTGCAGCTGGCCGAATGGGAATGGCCGGAGAATCCCCGCTTCCTGATGTGCACGCCGCTGTCGCATGCCGGCGCGGCGTTCTTCACCCCGGTCATCGTCAAGGGTGGCGAGCTGATCGTGCTGACGAAGTTCGATCCCGCCGAGGTGCTGCGGGTGATCGAAGAGCAGAAGATCACCGCGACGATGCTGGTGCCGTCGATGATCTACGCGCTGATGGACCACCCCGACAGCCACACCCGCGACCTGTCCTCGCTGGAGACCGTGTACTACGGCGCCTCGGCGATGAACCCGGTGCGCCTGGCCGAGGCGATCCGGCGGTTCGGGCCGATCTTCGCCCAGTACTACGGGCAGTCCGAGGCGCCGATGGTAATCACCTACCTGTCCAAGAAGGATCACGACGAGAAGCGGCTGACCTCCTGCGGGCGGCCCACCCTGTTCGCGAAGGTGGCGCTGCTCGGCGAGGACGGCCAGCCGGTGCCCCAGGGCGAGGTCGGTGAGATCTGCGTAGCCGGTCCGCTGCTGTCCGGTGGCTACTGGAACCTGCCCGAGGCGACCGCCGACACCTTCAAGGGCGGCTGGATGCACACCGGCGACCTGGCCCGCGAGGACGAGGACGGCTTCTACTTCATCGTCGACCGCACCAAGGACATGATCGTCACCGGAGGTTTCAACGTCTTCCCGCGCGAGGTCGAAGATGTTGTGGCCGAACATCCGTCGGTCGCCCAGGTGTGTGTCATCGGCACCCCCGACGAGAAGTGGGGCGAGGCGGTGACCGCGGTGGTGGTGCTGCGGCCCGACGCCGACACGTCCGAGGATGCGGTGACGACCATGATCGCTGAGATCCAGGCGTCGGTGAAGGAGCGCAAGGGATCGGTACAGGTACCCAAGCAGGTCGTCGTCGTCGATTCGGTGCCGATCACCGCGCTGGGCAAGCCCGACAAGAAGGCCGTCCGCGCGCAGTTCTGGGAGGGCGCAGGACGTTCGGTGGGTTAGCGGGAGGCGAAGCGGGGTACAGATGCGCTGACCACGTAGCTTCGCCCAGATAGGACCCGCCCGATGGACGACCGCACCGCTGTCGCCGCAGCACCCGCCCGCACCTCGGAAGCGCTCAGCACCTGGGCGCTCTTCCTGAGCATGATCGCCATCGTCGGGTTCGCGATGTCCGTCGGCACCTTCGGATTCGACAACATCGGCCTGTCGCTGGGTGCCGGTCTGCTCTCGCTGACCAGTTTCGTGGCCAGCATGTTCTTCTTCAGCGCCGACGCGCAGGACCACGACGCCACCTAGGCGCTAGCGTGGCGGCGTGGCGGACACCGACCTGCGCGACACCGTCGATGCCGTCTGGCGGATGGAAGCCGCCAAGATCGTCGCCACCCTGACCCGCGCGTTCGGCGATGTGGGACTCGCCGAAGATCTGGCGCAGGAAGCTCTGGTGGACGCCCTGGCGCAGTGGCCGTCCACCGGCGTGCCCCGTAACGCCGGGGCCTGGCTGACGACCGTCGCCAAACGCAAGGCCATCGACCTGTGGCGCCGGCAGGACAACCTGGACACCAAGTACGCGGTGCTGGCGCGTGAACTCGAGGATCGCGTCGAGGACGCGTGGGATCCCGATCGCATCGACGATGACGTGCTACGGCTGGTGTTCATCGCCGCCCACCCCTCGCTGACCCGCGAATCGCAGATCGCGCTGACCCTGCGGGTCGTCGGCGGGCTGAGCACCGACGAGATCGCCCGGGCGTTGCTGACCTCCAAGGCGACGGTGGCCGCGCGGATCACCCGCGCCAAGAAGACGCTGGCCGGGACCGCGTTCGAGGTGCCCGACCGCGCCGAGTTCGGTTCGCGACTGTCCGCGGTGCTGGCGGTGATCTATCTGATCTACAACGAGGGCTACGCGGCCTCTGCCGGACAGCGCTGGATCCGCGACGAATTGTGCAGTGAGGCTTTGCGTCTGGGGCGGATACTGCAGGCGCTGACCCCGGACGAACCGGAGGTGCACGCCCTGGTGGCGCTGATGGAATTCCAGGCGTCGCGGTTCGCCGCCCGCGCCGACGCGCACGGCAATCCGATCCTGCTGGAGGACCAGGACCGCACCCGTTGGGACCGCGCCCAGATCCGTCGGGGTGTCACCGCCATGCAACGCGCCGACCAGGCCCGCGGGCAGCGCGGCTGGGGCCCCTACGCTCTGCAGGCCGCGCTGGCGGAATGCCATGCCGTGGCGCCGACGGCCGCCGACACGGACTGGGCCCGCATCGTGGCGCTCTATGACGCGTTGCTGCAGATCGCCGGATCCCCGATCGTCGAACTGAACCGGGCGGTGGCCGTCGCGATGTCCGAGGGGCCGGCGGCGGCACTGCTGATCGTCGATGCCATCGACGGGCTCGACGGCTCCTACCTGCTGCCCAGTGTGCGCGGTGAACTGCTGGCGCGGCTCGGCCGCGACGCCGAGGCCGCCGCCGAGTTCACCGCCGCGGCCGCCCTGACCGCCAACGAGCGCGAACGCGGCGTACTGCAGAAAAAGGCCGCGCGCTCACAGGGGGCGGCACGGTAGACATGAGCATGTGGTTGACCTGACCCTGCGCACCGTCCGCGACGACGACGATTTCGTGACCTTCGACCATGCGCTGTACTCGGTGTTCCTGAAGGATCCGCGACCCGACGAGACCGAGCTGTCCCGCAAGATCACCGACCTGGACCGGATGTTCGGTTTCCATGACGGGACCCGGTGGGCCTCCACGGCCGGCGACTACCGCAAGCAGGTGATCCTGCCCGGCGGTGCGCTGGTGCCCGTCGCCGCGGTCACCGCCGTCACCGTGTCACCGTCGCACCGTCGCCAGGGACTGTTGACGCAGATGATGCGCTATCAGCTCGACGGCATCCGGGCCCGCGGCACCGAGGCCCTGGCCATGCTGTTCGCCTCCGAGACCATGATCTACGGCCGATTCGGCTACGGGCTGGCCAGCCAGAACACCGTGTTGACCGGACAGGTTCGCGACCTGGGATTCCGGCCGGAGGTCGACCTCGGCGACGGAAGCGTGACCGAGACCGACGCCGCGACACTGCTGGCTCACGGCCCGGCGATCTACGACCGGGCGATCGCGGGCCTACCCGGCCGGATGGACCGGCCGCGTCCGTGGTGGGACTACCACATCCACGACAACGACGAACGGCGCAAGGACAGCGGCCGGATCCGGTTCGCCCTGCACCACGAACCCGACGGCACCCCCAGCGCTTTCGCGATCTACCGGCCCAAGTCCGACTGGGCCGCGACCGGACCCAACGGCACCCTGCACATCGAGGAGGTGCGCGCCACCAATCCACGCGCCTACGCCCGTATCTGGCGTTTCCTGCTGGAAATCGACCTGGTCCGCAGCATCAAGTACGACGGGGCGGCGGTCGACGAGCCGGTGCGCTACCTGCCGGCCGACCAACGTGCACTGCAATGCGAAGTTGTCGACGGCATCTTCGTGCGGTTGGTCGATGTGGGCCGCGCGCTGGCGCTGCGCCGGTATGCCGCACCCGTCGACATCGTGCTGGAGGTGCGGGACGCGTTCTGCCCGTGGAACACCGGCCGCTACCGGCTGCGGGGTGGCCTCGACGACGCCGCCTGCGAAAGCACCGACGCGCCGGCCGATATCGCGATCTCCGCGCGCGACCTCGGCGCCGTCTATCTGGGTGGCACCAATCTGACGCAACTGGTCGCCGCGGGCCTGGTCGACGAACTCACCCCGGGCTCGGCGCTGCGGGCCGCGGTAGCCTTCGGCTGGCCCGTCGCACCCGCGATCCCCGACCACTTCTAGGAAGGATGGCACCCCGTGATCAGCGCCGTGCTCTTCGATTTCTCCGGCACCCTCTTCCGGCTGGAGGAAGACGACAGCTGGTTCGACGGCATCACCGTCGACGAGAAGGCGGTGGACGGTCACGTGCAGGCGGAGCTGATGCGCCGGGTCACCGCCCCCACCGGCAGTTCGGTGCCGATGTCCGAAGAGCAGCAGCATAATTGGGCCAACCGCGACCTGGAACCGCACCTGCACCGCGAGGCGTATCTACATGTGCTGCGCGAGTCCGGGCTCACCGGTGCGGATGCCGCCGCGCTGTATCCCAAACTGGTCGACCCGGCGTCCTGGACGCCGTACCCGGACACCGCGGCCGCCCTGAACGGGTTGCGCGAGGCCGGGATCAAGACGGCGGTGGTGTCCAACATCGCCTTCGACCTGCGGCCTGCGCTGGCCGCCATCGGTACCGCGGCCGACGAATACGTGCTGTCCTTCGAGGTCGGCGCGGTCAAGCCGGACCCGGCGATCTTCGAAACCGCACTGGCGCGGCTGGGTGTCGAGCCCGCCGATGCGCTGATGGTCGGTGACAGCGAGGAGGCCGATGGCGGGGCCCGCGCGGTGGGTTGCGCCTTCGCGCTGGTCGACCCGCTGCCCACCGGCCAGCGACCGGACGGGCTGGTCACCGCGCTTCGGGCGCACGGCCTCGCTGTCTAAACCGCCATCCAGGTGTGGGTCTCGCTGCGGGACACCACCACACCGTCATGGATCACGATGCGATCGGCCGGGGCGTTGGCGATCACATCGGTCACCCCGGTGCCCCGCACCGCGAGCAGTTCGGCGCGTGCGCCCACCCGCGGGCCCGCCGCCGGCAGACCGAGAACGGCCCGCGCGTCATCGGTGACCAGCGAGATGGCGACGTCGGGGTCCACGTGCCCCGCGACGACAGCCAGCATCGCGGTTTCCAGCGCGTCACTGCGGCCGAGCGGATTGAAGGGGTCGCGGACATTGTCGGCGCCGGCGGCCACCGGCACACCGGCGGCGCGCAGGCGCGCCATCGGGGTGATCCCGCGCGGTGTCGCGGTCTCGATGTCGCGGCCGTGGATGGACAGGTTCGTCAGCGGGTTCGCGACCACCCCCAGCCGCGCCGAAACCACCTGCGGCAGCAGCTCGTCCAGTTCAGCGGCCGTCATCATCGACAGCCGGGTGCAGTGGCTGGCGGTACGGTTGCGATCGGCCGCCCAGCCCCGCACCCGGGCGGCGTACCCCGGCAGGGTGTGGTGGTCGCCGACCAGAAATTCGTCGGTGTGCAGGTCCGTGCCGACGCCGCGGTCCTCGGCGACACCGAGCAGACGATCCAGCTCGGCCAGCGGTTCCGGCGCACTGTGCGGGGACCCTCCCACCAGGTCGGCGCCGGCATCCAGTGCGCCGTACAGCAATTCGACATCCGAATAGGCCTTGATCAACGCGACGATCTGAATGTCCATCACCGCGCGCAGTTCACGACGTACCGCATGCACAGCGCGGATGCCCCGCAGCGGGTCATCGCCGTAGAGCACATCGACGTGGGTACGCACTGCGGTGGTTCCGTTGCGCAGCAACATCAATGCCGCCGTGCGGGCCCGCCGCCGGAACGACGCCTCGTCGAACCGCAGCGAACCCTCCTTCCAGGTGGCGATGGCATGGTGCAGGTCGCCGGGCTCCGGTCGCAATTCGTCCCAGGACAGTGCCTTGTCCAGGTGGGCGTGCGGCTCGGCGGGCGCGGTCAGCAGCACAAAGCCGTCGAGATCGAGTACGCCGGGGACATCGCCGTGCCCGGCACCGGAGGCCGGGTGGACGGCGGCCACGACGGCATGYCCGCCGTCGCGCCCCAGGCTCACATCCACCACCGAACCGTCGGCCAGCGTCGCGTTCGTCAGCGTCGAGAGCTGTTGTCCCGCCGGCCCTGTTTCAGAAACGGGCATCGTCACCCTCGCCGGGTCCGCACATACAGTCCGGACACGTGCGCGCAGGCCGCGGCGCGGGCCCCCTCGGCATCGCCGGCCTCGATGGCCGCCACGATGCGCTCGTGCTCACCCACCGCCAGGCGGCGGTTCAGTTCCGCGGTCCACATATCGGACCGGTACAGGTGCGACTGACCGTCGAGCCGTGCCAGCGCATCGCTGAGCGGCCGGTTGCGCGCGGTGTCCCGGATCAGGGTGTGGAACTCGAGGTCGAGTTTCGCGTCGCGGAACCGGTCCGCGGTCTCGTCGAGCATCTCGCGTTGCACCTGAACCATTTTGCGCAGCTGTTCGACGGTGGCCCGACTGGCGTTGAGGGTGGCGTTCTGGGCGGCCAATCCGTCGAGCACCTCGCGGACGTCGAAGACGGATTTGACCGCTTCCTCGTCCAGCAGGGTCACCCGGGCGCCGGCGTTCCGGGTGTGGGTGGCCAGCCCCTCGTAGATCAACTGTTGAACGGCCTCACGTACCGGCGTGCGGCTGACGTTGAGGCGGGCCGCCAGGGCCGGCACGCTGAGCGGGCTGCCGGGCGCCAATTCACCACTGAAAATAAGCTCCTGCAACGCACTGTGCACCGACTCGGTGAGCAGGGCACCGTCCGAACTGGTCATGGTGGCGCCCTCCTACTCGGCCGCGGCGGAGACCCGGGCGGCTTCCCGCAACGCTATCGGTGGTGCCGCACCGGTGCGCAGACCCGCGACCTTCATCGCGATGTTCTCCGCGACGGTGATCGGCTCATAGCCGGTCTCGCCGTCTGCCACGGTGCCCGGCAGCGGCGCCAGGACCGCATCGTGGTTGCCGTCGAAGAAAAAGGCCGCCGACCGTCTGCGCTGGATCCGGCCGTCGAACACCGGTGGATCGACACGGTGCACGGTGGAGAGCCAGCGGTCGTTGGTCCACCGGGCCATGGCGTCGCCGAGGTTGATCAGCAGGGCGCCGTCCGCGGGCTGCACATCGTGCCACGTCCCGCTGCGGTCCAGCACCTGCAGACCGGGCACCTGATCGGCCCACAGGATGGTCAGGATCCCGAAATCGGTGTGCGCGCCCATGCCCTGGAGGTCACCGGCGAAGCGCTGGTCGCCTTCGGGGAGCGCGAAGTTGTTCATCTTCAGCACCTCGATGGAATGGTCGATCATCGATTCGAAGTAGCGGTGCGGCAACGCCAACGCGTCGGTGACGGTGCTCATCAGTGTTCGGGCCAGCGCCTGCACCTGGCCGAAGTAATGCTGCACCTGCGGTTGGAACCCCGGGGCGGCATCGGGCCAGTTGTTCGGCGCGTAACTGGTCTCGGGCAGATTCAACCCGGGAAACGACGTCACCTCGGTGCCGATGGTGAAGGCCTCGTAGTAGTCGTTCATCTGATTGGCCGAGATGCCCAGACTCATGCTCAGCGATTCGCTCTTCGGGGGCGAATAGCCGCGGTTTGTCGACGGATCCCGCCGGTAGGCCTGTTTCACCGCCAGTGGCAGCCCGAAGAACTCGTCCAGCGCCGCCGTCAGACCGGCGATGGCCTCCAGTTCGACGCCGTGACCGACGATCTGGATGAATCCGACCTCGCGGCACGCGGTGTCGAAGGCGGCGGCCACGGCCGCGCACTCCGGGTCGGATGCGGCGTTGCGGCCGGCCACATACGGGCTGACATCCAGGACAGGGACGACGAAACGGTTCACAGCTGACTCCCTGACTCGTGCCAACGACCGACGGCCACCCGCGAGATCGCGCCCATCACGGCGAACACCAGTACGCCGAACACCGACGCCAGCACGATCGCGGCGACGAGGTCCTCGGACTGCAGCCGTGCGCGGTACACGTCGAGCAGGGTGCCGATGCCGGGTTGACCTTTTGCGAAGAACATGTCGCCGATGATCGCGCCGACCACCACCAGCCCCGCTCCGGTGCGCATCCCGGTCATGATCGCCGGAAGAGCCGCTCTCAGTTCGAGTTTCACCATCCTGTCCCAGCGGGAGGCGCCCGACACGGTGAACAATTCGTGCATGCCGCGGTCCACCGACCGGATGCCGAAGTGGGTGTTGGTGATGATGGGGAATACCGCGATCAGCATGCAGACCAAGGTGCGGGCGGCCATGCCGTAGCCCATCCACAGCCCGATCAGCGGCACGATGGCCAGAATCGGGATGACCTGGATGACCACCGCGTACGGGTAGATGATCTTCTCCAGCCACTTCGCCTGGCACATCAGCACTCCCGTGCCGACGCCGACGACGGCGGCCACAGCGAACCCGATGAGGGTGGCCTCCGCGGTGACGGCCAGTGCCTCCAGCATCGGCTTCAGCCGGGTCCAGTCCATCAGCGAGTTGCGGAACACGTCCATCGGTGGCGGCAACAGGAACCGGCGGTGGGGTTCGAGGACCAGGTAACTGACCGCCGACCACAACGCCAGACCGAATCCCAGGGACAACAAGGGATAAAGCACGGCGCCGCTGATCTTTCTGCCCCGGCTGTCTCTGGCCACCGCCGGCGCGGACTGCGCAGCGGCAGTCCTGCGGGCCAGCAGCCTGCCCGGCGCTTCCAGCGCGGTCCCGAGCACGGTCATGACGCCCTCCCGTGGAGAAGTGCCGAGATCTCGGCGGTGTAATCGATGAACCGTGACTCGAAACGCAGTTCGGGAGAACGGGGATAGTCGAACCCCACGTCCACGATGCCGGCGATGCGACCCGGCCGCGGTGTCATCACCACGACGCGGTTGGCCAGGTACACCGCCTCCGACACCGAGTGCGTGACGAACATCGCGGTGAAACCCCGGTCGGTGTAGAGACGCTGGAGTTCGACCTGCATCTCCAGCCGCGTCATTTCGTCCAGCGCACCGAACGGCTCGTCGAGCAGGAGGACGTCCGGCGACAACGTCAGCGCACGGGCCATCGACACCCGCATCTTCATGCCGCCGGACAGCGACCTGGGCAGCTGATCGGCAAAGGCCTCCAATCCGACCGCTGAGATGGATTCCGCTGCACGCTTTTTCGTCTCGGCGCGACCGACCTTACTGAGCTCCGCGCACAGCTCGACGTTCGCGCGGACGCTGCGCCACGGCAGCAGGGTGGGCTCCTGGAAGATGAAGCCCACCGACGAGGTACCCAGCCGCACCGAACCCGAGGTGGGCTGCTCAAGATGTGCCGCCATCCGCAACAGCGTCGACTTGCCGCACCCGGACGGACCGACCACGGCAACGAACTCGCCGGGCCGGATCGACAGGTCGATTCCATCGAGCGCGACGGTGCCGGTGTCGAAACGTTTGGTGATGTCGCTGAACTCGATCTGCGCGGCGGCGAGGGCGACCCCGCCGGGCGGCTGGGCGGGGTCGCGAAGGGTCCGGTCCGGTTCCACTAGAACTCCCGAAGATTGGCATTACATGCAGCGTGACCGCTGTGGGATGCCTACAGCGTTGATTACATGTATTACGTCCGCGTTTCGGGCGGTAAAGCGCAGGTAAGGATTCCCGCCGAAAGCCCTGGAAAGCTGCCCACACGAGGTGCCACGACGAATCGTTTACACAGCCGCAACAGTGACCATGATTGCATGTAATTGCATGCGCCCCATCGATGCAGCGCAACCGTCTCTGCCCGCCACGTTACTGACGAAGTCACCGAGGAACCCATGAACCGATCAGCCTTTTGGCGTGCGGCCGCCGCCGGCGCCGTCGCCTCCTTCACCTTCACCGCCTGTTCGTCGGCCTCCGAGTCCCCCGGCGGACAGGCCACCGAGCCGGCGGCTTCGCTGGCGCCGGCTCCCGCGGCACAACAGCTCGCCGACGTCTGCCCCGCCGATATCGGCATCCAACTGCAGTGGCAACCGCAGTCGGACATGGGTGCGGTCTTCGGCATGCTCGGCCCCGGCTACCAGGTGGACACCGAGGACAAGTCGGTCACCGGGCCGCTGGTGGCCGGCGGCCTGGACACCGGCGTCGACATCACCCTGAAATCCGGCGGGCCCGCCATCGGTTTCCAGTCGGTGCCGTCCCAGCTCTATCTGGATGACTCGCTGATCCTCGGCATCGTGCACGGTGACATGCTGGTCGCCGCCGCCGCCGAGCAGCCGGTCGTCGGGGTCACCCCGTTGCTGAAGTACAGCCCGGCCATCCTGATGTGGGATCCGGCCACCCACCCCGACTTCAGGACCGTCGCCGACATCGGCAAGACCGATGCCACCGTGGTGACCTCCGAAGGCCAGATCTACCCCGCCTGGCTGGTCGACAAGGGCCTGCTCAAGCAGTCGCAGATCGACCCCAGCTACGACGGTTCGCCCGCGCGCTTCGTCGGCGATCCCACCATCGTGCAGCAGGGGTTCGCCAACTCCGAGCCCCACGTGTACGAACACGACACCCCCGCGTGGAACAAGCCGGTGGGCTACGGCCTCGTCAAGGACGCGGGCTACGACATCTACGCATCCAACATGTCGGTGCGTGCCGACCGGGTCGACGAACTCGCGCCGTGCCTGGAGAAGCTGGTGCCGATCATCCAACAGTCCGGCGTCGACTACGCGGCCGAGCCCGCACCGGTGAATTCCGTCATCGTCGACATCATCGCGCAGGACAGCACCTACTCTCCCTACACCGAGGGGGAGGCAGCCTACGGGGCGCAGACCCTGGTGGAGAAGGGCCTGTTGGCCGCCGAGGACGACGGGTCGTTCGGCGTCTACGACACCACCCGGACCGCCCGTAACGTCGAGGATCTGCGCGGCGTGCTCGCCACCACCGGAAATGTCGTACCCGCCGGGATGACCGCGGACGACCTGTTCACCAACCAGTTCAGCGATCCCTCGATCGCGATGAACTGACGCCGACAAAGGAGACACCGACATGGTCGAGATGACCGAACTGCAGCGCGAACGTGCCATGGGCGCGCTGGGCACCGAGAGCGACCGGGAGGTGCGACGGATATCGCTGGCCGACCTGGCCACCAGGCGTGACCAGATCGCCGACGAATTATGGAGCGCAGCAACCGATATCGGATTCTTCCAGGTGGTCGATCACGGTATCGACCTCGCGGACGTACGTGCCGCGTTCGCGATGTCCGAGCGGTTCTTCGCGCTGCCCGACGAGGTCAAGGCCCGCTGGCCCAAGCGGTACAACTCGGGCTGGGAGCAGCTGACCCAGATCCGGCCGTCCGTCGGGGTGCCCGATCAGAAAGAGTCCTATCAGGTCACGTTGTCGAACATGGACGGCTTGTGGCCCAGCGACCAGGAACTCGCGCACTTTTCCACGACCATCCGCGATTTCGAGCACAAGTGCTGGGCGCTGGCCATGGAGCTACTGTCCCTGTTCGCCGGCAAACTCGGTTTCGACCGGGATTTCTTCACCCGGTCGCACGACCCGTCGTCACCGACCTACCAGAGCACACTGCGCCTGTTGCACTACTTCGCGCTCCCAGCGGATGCCGACCTGACCGGCGTGTGGCGCGCGGGTGCACATACCGACTTCGACTGTCTGACACTGCTGTTCCAGCGGGACGGTCAAGGAGGCCTGCAGGTGTGCCCGGGCAAGGAACGCGACGCCCAGGTGTGGACGTCGGTACATCCCTCGGAAGAGGCCATCACCTGCAACATCGGCGACATGCTGATGCGCTGGAGTGACGATCTGCTGCCGTCGAACTTCCACCGGGTCAGGAGCCCCGGACCGACAGATCACCGCGGCGCGCGCTACAGCATCGCGTTCTTCGCCCAGGCCAACCATGAGGTGATGATCGCCGGACCCGGGGGTAAGTATCCGCCGATCAGCGCGAAAGATTATCTACAGCAACGGATCAGCGCGAACTTTGCGCGGTAGCCCGACCCGACACTGGTGCCCACCGGCGTCAGCTTCAATCGGGATCGAGCCGCGGTGGCGGGTCCGGCGGCGTGATCTCCCGCCGGACCCGCCGCGTGGGCGGTGTTCACTGTGTAGTTCTTACGAAATCATTGGTGACCACACTTGGTGACCACGCTGGGGAGCGGTCGTCGGGTCTGGATGGCTTACGGCATTGGTGTTGAGTTAGGCGGTGTCGCTGAGTGTTTCGAGGGTGACGTGGTAGCCGAGGGCTTCGAGCTGTCGGATGGCGTGGTTCTTGGTGGGGCCAGGTCGTCGGGTTGTGTAGTAGTCCGCGCCGGGATCGCGGTAGAAGTCGCCGTTGGTGAGCA
>NZ_JBFUKN010000129.1:0-12569 GCF_056400845.1 Mycobacterium sp. P4_H6
CTACATCGCTGTAGTTGCGCAGGGTGCACAACAATTCGGGACTGTAGTAATCCAGTAAAGCGCTTGTCGGCAGCAGATCCTGGGCGCCGCGCACCAGGAAGGGGCCGCCGCGTTCGAATACGTCGGAGGCGGTGTCGGCGAAACCCACCGCCGACATCAGGGCCTGATCCACCGTGTGCCGTTCGGCGTTGAGCGTGCGCGCGGTGACCGCGGCATGATCGAGCCCGTCGAAAAGCTCCGCGGCCGAGTCGGCGTACGCCGCGGAAAGATCGGCCAAACCTGCTGTGTCGCGGTGGATTTGCGGCATACGGGGGTTGATCTCACCCAGGATGTCATGCCCGTCGACCAGGGCCCGACCGAAGCTGTCACCCAGCCCGTTGAGTGCCTGCGCTGCCGCCGTCAAGGTCTGGTTCAGTTTGACCGGGTCGACATGCTGGGCGATGCCCATGATGGTCTCGAACACGGTGTTGAACTCGGTGGTGGTCGCCGAGGCATCGATCACCGCGTCCGGCCGAAGTCTGTCCTCGGAGGGATTCGCCGGCGACAGAAACGAGATGTACTTGTTGCCGAACACCGTTGTCGCGCGCAACTGGGCGTCCACATTGGCCGGGATGAGCGGCAGATACCGGGGTTTGACGTCCAGCAGCAACTTTGCCCTGGCTTGTCGACCATCGCTCACCACGCCGGCGGACACCAGCCGCCCGATCGGGACACCGTTGAACGTCACCTTGGAACCGGGATCCATGGACAGCCCGGCACGCTCGGCCATCAGGACGAGCGTGACGTTGGTGTCGAAGTATCCGCGGAACAGCGCCCAGGTCATCCCGAACACCAGCAAGACGATCACGAGCAGGACAGCGCCCGCGGCCCGGTACGGCGGCTCTTTCGGGTCGTTGAGGGCGCCCTCGTCCGCCACCTCGACCTGGTCATGCTCCGGCACCGTGATCATGGCCCAAGTGCACCACAGGGCAACGCTTTTGGGGTTGCTGCCCAACTGTGACGCTGATGGGGCGAACCCTCGATTGTGACGCCGGTAACAGCGCCCCGGGCTAGAGTCCCATGTCCTTGGCGATGATCATCTTCATCACCTCGCTGGTGCCGCCGTAGATGCGGCTCACCCGGTTGTCGGCGTAGAGCCGCGCGATGGGGTACTCGTTGATATAGCCGTAGCCGCCGTGCAACTGCAGGCAGCGGTCGATGACCTTGGCGGCGATATCGGTGCAGAACAGCTTCGCCGCGGCCGCATCGGCGGGTGTCAGCTCGTCACGATCGTGGGCTTCCATGGCACGGTCCACGACGGCCTCGGCCGCATCGACATCGGCCTTGCAGGCCGCCAGTTCGAACTTGGTGTTCTGGAACGCCGCGACCGGCTTCCCGAACACGGTGCGGTCCTTGGTGTACTGCGCGGCGAAGGCGACAGCGGCCTTGGCCTGGGCGTAGGAGCCGACCGCGATGGCCAGCCGCTCGCGGGGCAGATTCTGGCCCAGATACGAGAAACCCATGTGCAGTTCACCCAGGACGTCCTCGACGGGCACCTTGACATCGACGAAGTTGAGCTCGGCGGTATCGGATGTCCGCAGGCCCAGCTTGTCGAGCTTGCGGCCCACCTCGTAGCCGGCGGACTTGGTGTCGACCACCAGCAGCGAGATGCCGTAGCGGCGGTCGTCCTCACGCGGGGCGGCGGTGCGGGCACAGACGATGACGCGGTCGGCGTGCACACCGCCGGTGATGAACGTCTTGGAGCCGTTCAGGACGTAGTGCGTGCCGTCGCCGGAAGGCTTTGCGGTGGTGCGCATCCCGGCCAGGTCGGACCCGGTTCCGGGCTCGGTCATGGCGATGGCGAACATGATCTCGCCGGACATCATGCCGGGGTACCAGCGCTGTTTCTGCTCCTCGGTGGCCAGCGCCTTGAGGTAGGGCAGGCACAACCCGATGTGCACGCTGGACCCGCCGAAGGACACCGCGGCCCGGGACAGTTCCTCGGTGACGATGGCCTGGAACTTGTAGGAATCGATACCGGAGCCGCCGTACTCGGTGGGGATCTCGATACCGAAGATGCCCAATTCGCCGAGCTTGTAATAGAAGTCGCGGGGCGCAATACCGGCTTCGAACCACTCGTCGTACACCGGGACGACCTCGGAGGCGATGAAATCCCGGATCATCGCGCGGAAGTCTTCGTGCTCCTGGTTGTAGACGGTCCTCTGCATCAGTGGCTCCTTAGCGAACAGTGTTAGCTTTTGACACCACTATAAGCTAACGTCGTTTACTTAGGCAATCGCGGGGGAGGTGGGGAACAGGTGGGAAGACCACGCCTGCTCAGTCGCGAGCGCATCCGCGACAGCGCACTGCTGATCATCGACCGCGCCGGTCTCGGCGAGCTGTCCATGCGCAAACTCGCCGCCGAACTCGGTGTACAGGCCGCCTCGTTGTACAAGCACTACCCGACCAAGGACGACGTGCTCGACGACGTCGCCAGCCAGATCGTCACCGCGGTGGACACGTCGGCCTTCGACGCCGACGAGGACTGGGAGGTCGCCCTGGCCGCCTGGGCGCGTTCCTACCGCGCGGCGCTGGTCTCGCACCCGAACATGGTGCCCTTCCTGGCCGGCGGTCCCGGCCAGCGCGATGAGAGTCTGCGCATCGCGGATTCGGTCCACGGTGGTCTGGTGCGCGCGGGCTGGCCCCCGCGCGAGGCGACGCTGATCGGTGCGGCCACCCGGTCGCTGGTGCTGGGCTCGACCGTCGGTTCGTTCTCGCGCGGATTCGTCGACGACGTCCAGGTCTATCGCGACCGCTACCCGCACATGGATCAGGCGCACCTGCTGCGTGGTAAGGCCAGTGAAATCGACACGGCGAGTTTCGAACTCGCCCTCACTGCGTTCATCGAGGGCTTGAAGGGTCAGTTCGCGGCGATCGGGGAGCGCCGGCAGCGGCGCCGGCCGACGACCGTTTGAATCACGCTGCGCGCAAACCTTGTCCGACCCGGTCGGGCTCCCTACATTGCAGCAGTGACGTCGACTACACCGATGCCGGCGGGCGTTTCGCTGCGCGGTGTCGGCAAGGTGTTCGGCGAGCGCACCGTTCTTCGCGATATCGACATCGAGATCGCCCCCGGCGAGGTCGTCGCCTTCCTCGGCGCATCCGGTAGCGGCAAGTCCACTCTCCTGAGGTTGATCGCCGGGCTCGACGAGCCGACCGAAGGTCATATCGACATCAACGGAAAACCGGTGCGCGGTATCGATCCGCGCTGCGCCGTGGTGTTCCAGGAACCGCGTCTGCTGCCGTGGCGCACGCTGGCGGGCAATGTCGCCTACGGACTGCCCGCGGGCACCTCCCGCGCCGAAGGTGACGAGCTGGTGGCGCACTGGCTCGACGTCGTCGGGCTCCGGGGTTTCGCCGGGTACCGGCCCCGGCAGGTCTCCGGCGGCATGGCTCAGCGGGCCGGACTGGCCCGCGCGCTCGCGCGCACACCTGGCGTGCTGTTGCTCGACGAGCCGCTGGCCGCGCTGGACGCGCTGACCCGGCTGCGGATGCAGGATCTGCTCGACGAGGTGCAGCAGACGGCGGGTATCACCACACTGCTGGTCACCCACGACGTCGATGAAGCACTGATCYTCGCCGATCGGGTCCTCATCCTGCGCGCCGACGCCTCGGGTGCGGCGGGAATCGCTGCGACACACGATGTCTCGATCACCAAGCCACGCGATCGCGCCGATCCGGAGCTGGCGGCGTTGCGCATCACCTTGCTCGACGAACTCGGGCTGCCGCGGCGCACGGCCGACGACCCGGAAAACCACCCTCGGAAGGAAATTTCGGCATGAAGGCTCGCGGGCTGATAGCCCTGGTGATCGCCGGTCTGGCCTGGACGGCCTCGGCGTGCGGCTCCGGTGACGGTGCGGACACCGCGAAGGACATCCGACTCGACTATGCGTACTACAACCCGCTGAGCCTGGTCATCCGCGACCAGAAACTGCTGGAGAACCAGGGCTACAACGTGACCTGGGTGCTGTCGGCGGGCAGCAACAAGGCCAACGAGGCGCTGCGCTCGGACGCGCTGGATCTCGGTTCCACCGCCGGGGCGGCCGCGCTGGTGGCCCGCGCCAACGGCACCCCGATCAAGGTCGTCGACATCTACAGCAAGCCCGAATGGGCGGCGTTGGTGGTGGCCAAGGATTCACCGATCACGACCGTCGCCGCACTGCGCGGTAAGAAGATCGCGGTGACCAAGGGCACCGACCCGTACTACTTCCTGTTGCAGTCGCTGAAGGCGGCCGGGCTGTCCCGCAGCGATGTGGAGATCGTCAACCTGCAGCACGCCGACGGGAAGACGGCCCTGGAGCGCGGTGACGTCGACGCCTGGTCGGGCCTGGACCCGTTCATCGCGCAGACGGTGCAGGAGTCCGGTTCGCGGCTGCTCTACCGCAACCCCGACTTCAACAGCTACGGCACGCTCAATGCCCGCGAGGACTTCATCTCCGGCAACCCCGAGGCCGTGCAATCCGTCGTCGACGTCTATGAGGAGGCCCGCGCATGGGCTATCGCGCACCCGAACGAGTTGACGGAACTGCTGGCGCGGGAAGCGAAGATCTCGCCGAGCGTGGCGGGCGAAGTGCTGAAGCGCACGGATCTGAAGGTCGATCCGACACCGGGGCAGGCCCAGATCGACGTGTTGACGGTCATCCTGCCGATCGCGGTGGGCGACGGCGACATCAAGTCCGAGGAAGCGGGACAGCAGGCCCTGGAGACACTGATCGAACCGAAGTTCGCCCAGCAGTCCGCAAGCTGACCGCAACGCTGCGCCGCGCCCCGGCGGCGTTGGTGGGGCTGATCGTGCCGATCGCCGTGCTGGTGGTGTGGCAGCTCGCGGTGGCGGGCGGGGTCTTCTCGGCCGGCCAGCTACCGCCGCCCGCCGATGTGGTGAGCGCGTTGCGCGAGCTCATCAGCCGCGGCGAGCTGTGGACGCACCTGGGCACCAGCCTGTCCCGGGTGGTCGTCGGCTATCTGTCCGGGGCACTCGCCGGGCTGGCTCTGGGTTCGCTGGTCGGACTGTCGGTGAGCGTGCAACGACTGTTCGGGCCGACCGTCGCGGCGCTGCGCACCGTGCCGTCGCTGGCGTGGGTGCCGCTGCTGCTGCTGTGGTTCGGGATCGGTGAGGAGCCGAAGGTCCTGCTGATCGCGATCGGCGCCTTCTTCCCCGTCTACACCACGACCGCGTCGGCGCTGTCGCACGTGGATCCGCAACTCGTCGAGGTCGGGCGGGCCTACGGCCGCCGCGGCCCCGCGCTGTTGCTGACGGTGTTGTTGCCTGCGGCGGCGCCGACGCTGGTGAACGGGCTGCGGCTCGGGCTCGCCAACGCCTGGCTGTTCCTGGTCGCGGCGGAGCTCATCGCGTCCTCGAAGGGTCTCGGCTTTCTGCTCATCGACAGTCAGAACACCGGGCGGACCGACGTGATGCTGCTGTCGATCGTGCTGCTGGCGGTGCTGGGCAAGCTCAGTGACGGCATCTTCGGGGTCGTCGAACACCGGATGGTGGCGGTGCGCAGGTAGCCGAACGCAGAAGATGAATTCTCGGTGAATGAGTATCGCCACATCGGGCACCGCGGTCACCCGCCGTCCACGGTGCTCCACCTGGTAACACTGCCGGTGGCACTTCCGATAAGCGGATACACAGCCGTGAAAACGGCGGTTTCGCCGAGATGCCGAGTGTGAACGAGCAAACTAGGCTCGTCCGCGACCAGCACCAGACCCGGGACAGGAGTCGGAACCGAGGGTGAAGACCGTACTTGGACTGTCGGTGACAGCAGCCGGTGTCGGCTGGGTACTCGTCGAAGGCACCGCGCCCGTCGACGACGACAAATTCGGCGTCCGCAGTCTCGATGACCTGGTACCCCGCTGTCTTGCCGCCGTCCGCGGCGCTCAATCCATCGCCGCGAGCAGCGGCCGGCGGATCGACTCGATCGGGGTCTGCTGGAGTCAGGACGTCGAGGAACAGGTCATCACCCTGCTCGCGGAACTGCGAACCGCGGGCTGCCCCGATGTGCGCTCGGTCCGTCAGGTCACACCGCTGGACAGCGACGTGCCACCCGCCGACCGGGTCGAGCGGACGGACCTCTGCGGCCTGCTGGCCGGGATGCTCGCCGACGACACCGAGACCGATGCCGAGGGCGAGACCGCGTTCGTCGAACACGACGTGATCTGTGGGCCCGATGCGGGGCAGACACCGGCTTATGACGCCGCGCAGGCCGTCGTCACCGACGCCGCGCCGGCCGAACCTGTCCTGGTGGAGCGTGCCCGCCGGAACTGGGTTCCCGAGTGGACCCCGGCGGTATCGGGCGCCCGTCTGGTGTCGGCGGCAGCGGTGACCGCGGTGGTCGCCCTGTTCGCGGTCGGTTCGCAGTTCGTCGGAACCGAAACACAGCCCACCGAAGCGGCGCTGGCCGGCAGCACCTCGGCACCGACAGCGCAGACCACCCAGGTGGTACCGCAGCAGCCGCCGGCGCAGCCGATGGCCGCGGTCCCGGAGCCGACGCCCACCCTTGCCGAGGTGAGCGCGCCGCCGGTACAGCTGGCCCTGCCGCAACCCCAGCCGGTGGCCGAACCGTCCGTGCCCGTCGAACCGTCGGTCCCCGACGAACTGTCGGTCCCGGTGGCGCCGCCGGTGAGCGCCGAGCCGCTCACGGCACCGCAACTGCCCGCCCCCGACGCGCCTCCGGTTCCCGCGGCGCCGCTCGCCGTGCCGGAGCAGCCCGCACCGGCTGCGGCACCGGTGGCCGCGCCGGAGGTTCTTCCGCCCGCACCGGTCGCGCCGCCGCCACCGTTCTGGTTGGCACCGCCGTTCGTGCCGGCCCCGCCGCCGCCGGCGGTCGTCGCGCCGGCCCCGGAGGCGCTTGCGGCTCCGGTCGAGCACCTGCCGCCGCCCGCCCCGCCGGTCGACCCGGTGCTGGGCGCCCTACCCTGACAACAGGTCAGACCCGCGCGGGCATGCTGTCCCAGCCGCGGACCACGGAAGCCGAGGAGAACACCGCGGCATCGAGATCGACCTCCCAGTCGGGAAAACGATTCATGATCTCGTTCAAGGCAATCCGGCCCTCGATGCGCGCCAGGGCATTGCCCAGGCAGTAGTGCGCCCCGACGCCGAACGACAGGTGCTGGCGTGGTGACCGGGTGACATCGAACCGCTCCGCGTCCTCCCCGAACCGGCGCTCGTCGCGGTTGGCCGCACCGATCAACAGGATGATCGCGCTTCCCTCGGGCACCGTCGAGCCCTGGAATTCGGCATCGCGGGTGACGTAGCGGGCGGCCTGCAGCGCCGGCGGCTCGAACCGCAGGATCTCCTCGACCGCACCGGGTACCAGCGATCGGTCGGCGACCAGCTTCCGGCGCTGATCGGGGTGTTCCGACAGCAGCTTGCCCGCCCAGCCGATCAGGCGGGTGGTGGTCTCCGACCCGGCCACCGCGACAACGGACATGAACAGCAGCAGCTCCTCGCGGCGCAGCTTGCGGGTGGTGCCCGTCTCGTCGGTGAACTCCGCATTCAGCAGTTCGGTGGTGAGATCGTCGGCCGGGTGGGCGATCCGCCAGTCGACGAACTCGGCGAAGAACTCGCCGTCGGTGATCGGACCGTCGGGGTTGTCGGTCATCTGGGCGCCGCGCTCGGTGCGCACATACTTGTCGCCGTCGGCCAGCACACGATTCTGGTAGTCCTCCGGAATACCGAACAGCGCGCTGACGACGCGCAGCGGCATCACGGCGCCGAGATCCTTGACGAAATCGAACCGGTCGCCACCGACCAGCGGATCCAGGCACCGCGCGGTGAACTCGCGCACCCTGGGTTCCAGCGCGTTGATCTTGCGGGGCGTGAAGGCCCGCGACAGCAGGTTGCGGTGGATGTCGTGGATCGGCGGGTCCTCGAAGATCAGGGTGCCCGCCGGAATCTCGATGCCCGCCTTGATGATTTCCAGCACCGCGCCGCGTGCCGAGCTGAACGTGGCGTGATCCACCAGCGCCCGGTTCACGTCCTCGAAGCGGCTGACGGCGTAGAAGTCGTGGGTCTCGTTGTGGTACAGCGGCGCTTCGTCGCGGAAACGCTTGAACATCGGGTACGGGTTCGCATTCAGGTCCGCATCCCACGGGTCGTAATACACCTTGTCGGTGGCGCTGGTCGTCATCATCGGCTCCCTAGAAGCTCAGTCCGTGTTTCTCGAAATGCTGTGCCAGCGCCTGCATGTAGGAATCCCCGTGGAACGGTCCGCGCGCCCCGATGGCGGCCTCCAGGAACGGGCCGTATTCCTCGTCGTTGACGTAGGTGGACCAGTGGGTGATCTGGGCGTCGTCGTTGGTGTCGACGAAACTGATCGAGTAGAAGCCCATCACCTTGCCGTCGTTGACGTTCGTGCCCTGCCAGCGGTAGCGCATCACGAAGCCGTTCTCGGCGGGCCAGACCTTGTAGTCGACGGGCTTCCAGTCCGGGAAGGTGATGCCGTAGGCCTTGGCTTCCACGGTGGCCGCGGTATCCCAGTGTGTCGCCACATCTTTGAGCACCAGTTCCTGGTCGGCGACGAAGTAGGGGGAGGTGTAGACCGCATCGTCGGTGAACTCCCACTCGTCATAGCTCTCGCCGTCGGCGACCTTCTGCAGCACGTACTTGTCGCGGTAGCTTTCGGCCATCCGGCGGTGCTTGGCGATACGCTCTTCCAGGTTCACTGCGGTTGCTCCTCTGTCGTGGTCGAGTCCGTCGGCAGCGGTGCGCTGCCCGGTTTGGCTTGTAAGCCCCAGGTACCGAAGGCCATCGCGGTCAGGGTGTAGGTGCCGATCAGGAAGATGACCTCCATCGCGGCGTGTTCGCCCAGTTCGCCGACGAGCCGCTGCCAGGTCGGCCAGTGCGCCTTCCCGTCGGCGATCACCTCGTCGACGGCGTCGAGCACCAGTCGGTCCGTGCCGTCGAACCCGTCATTGCCCTCGGCCAGTGCGCTGACATCGTCGTCGGTGATCCCGACGGCGGCACCCAACCTGACGTGCTGGCCCCATTCGAACGCCGAGCGGTGCCGGTGCGCGACCCGCAGGATGATCAGTTCACGCAGCCGTGCCGGCAGTTCTCCGCGCTGCAGCAGGAAACCGTTGAACTGCAGGAACAACCGGGCCATCTCGGGGTGGCGGGCCAGCATCCCGATGATGTCGAAGTTCAGCGGGTCGTAGGGCTCTCCGGAACCTGCCCTGGGCACCTTGTCGGCGGGCAAGCCGAGCAGCGCGCCGAACGCGGCGTATTCGGGGTCGCGCCATTGATCGGGGGCCAGCGGCGCCATACGCGGTGTCTCGGTCACGAAGGCAGCGCCATCTGCAGGTACAGGTCGAGACGGCGGATCCGGCCGTCATCGCTGAACTGATAGACCGACAGCGAATTCACCACGCTACGGAAATCGCCGACGACACTGCGCTCTTCGAGTTCCAGGAACACCAGGTCGTCGTGTTCGGTGATGCGTTTGAACGTGCACTCCCATTCGGAGGTGGTCGCCCAGCCGGTGAGGAAGGCGGTGTAGCCGGCCCAGTCCATCTCCTCCTTGAAAGCGCCGACGCGCAGGAAGTTCTCGGTGTCGACCAGGTCGGCCAACGGTGCCCAGCCGGTCTCGGTGAAACCCGGCGTCTTGGCCTCACCCACGAGGCGGCCGGTGGTGGCGGCGTATTCCAGCACGGTGCGGCTGCGCCCGGTGTGCCGGGTGAGGAGCTCGGCGAGTTCGGGCATCAGACGGCCGCCAGGTAGCGGTCGATGACGGAGTGATAGTGCGCGATGACCACTTCCTCGTTGACCAGCGCCATATGGTCCAGGCGGGCGTTGCGCAGGCCGATCTGCTGGCGGGGCATCTGTTCGTAATCCTGTTGCAGCGCTTCGAAATACTTGAAGCTGCCCGGTTCCTGGACATCGACGAGGTCCGCCGCGAACGCCTTGCGGTGCTCCTCGGGCAGCCACATGAAGCTGGTGATGTGCCAGATGCAGCGGTTCGGGTCGCCGTCGGGGTGCGGGGTGGACATGATGATGGTCGCCTCACCGGCCCGGATGGTCATGAAGAAGTTCGGGAACAGCACCCAGCCGTGGTTGTCGCTCATCTGTGCGTCGGTCAGTCCGTCCACGTCGAGTCCGTCGCGGGACAGGGTGTCGCGGGTGGCCTGCTGCAGCAGGGTGCGTCCGGTGACATCCTCGGGGAACACCAGAGTGCCGTCGGCGGTGCGGTTTTCGTCGACCAGTTCGGTGAACCGGGGGAGCACCCGCACCACTCCCGGGAAGGTTTCGGGCAGTTCCATGATGCCCTCGACCTGCTTCTCCGGTCCCATGCCCTCGACGTGGGCGACCTCGAACGGGGCGACGGCGATGCTGTGTTTGTCCAGGAAGCGGTACTTCACCTTGCTGGGGTCGATGACCAGGACCCGCAGCAGCTGTGGGTGGATCCCGGAGACGTGGTAACCCTCCTCGAAGGCGTCCATCACCACCTTCCAGTTGCAGTCCAGGGCCTCCCGCACGTTGAGCACGGTGGTCATCTGGTCGAGGTGGTAGGGCTCCAGGATGCGGATGACGTCCTCGCCCAGGAAATCTCGCAGCGGCGCGGCGTTGGGGTCGGGGTTGAGGAAGACGAAACCGGCAAAGGTGTCCACCGGGACCTCCAGCAGGCCGTAGTCGTCCTTGTCGATCTCGGGTTTGGAACAGCCGCGCAGCTTTCCCTGCTGGTCGTAGGACCACAGATGGTACTGGCAGACGATGCGTTGTTTCGCGTGTCCCTGTCCGCTGAACAGCGGGTTCCCGCGGTGCCGACAGGCGTTGACGAATCCCCGTAGCGCGCCGTCATTTCCGCGCATCACCACAAAGGACTGGTCGAAGATGCGGTACTCCTTGAAGTCCCCGGTCTTCTCCAGCTCGTCGACGCGGCCGACGATCTGCCAGACCCGCATCCAGATGGCCTCGCGCTCCCGGTTCACGAAGTCCTTCGAGGTGTAGCGGTCGGTCGGGATCTGCATACGGAACAGCGCGCTCGCATCGTCGGGGCTCAGGCCGTCGGAGTCGACCCATTCACCTGGGCGGGCGGTTTGTGCGGAATCGATGGACATCGAGGGTTCCCTTCTGCGGGCGGGTGTTCGCGGAAGACGCGACGGCGGCGTCGGGGCTGTGACGGCAGTCACGATAATACAGAGATGAATTTCAGATACAAGGGTGTATTTGAGATTGATGTTTGCGAGAATGGGGCGATGACCGAGCGCTGGACCAGAGAGCGGCGCATGGAGCAGACCCGCACGGTGCTGCTCGATGCGGCCGAGAAGATCTTCGCCGGCCGTGGGTACGCGGGTTCGCTGGAGGACATCGCCGAGGCCGCCGGCTACACCCGCGGTGCGATCTATGCGCAGTTCGGCGGCAAGGATGAACTGTTCCTCGCGGTGATCGAGCGGCACCGCCAGCGCTTCCTCGACGGGTTCGCCGATGTGATGGAATCCTTCGACCGGTTCGCCGATATCGATGTGGAAGGCTTCGCCGAACGTTGGCGGGTGCTCAGCGGTGCCACCGACGCACAACAGGCCGCCGCGCTGAACTACGAGTTCACCCTGTTCTTGCTGCGCAACCCCGCCGCGCGCGATCGAGTGGCCGTGCAGCGTCGCGAGACGGTGCGCTCACTGGCCGAGTACATCTCCAAAGGCGTTGCGCGACTGGGCGGCTCGTTGAAGATTCCGGCCGAGCCGCTGGCCCGGGTACTGTTGGCCACCAACGACGGTGTCACGCTGGCCAGTCACCTCGACGGCGAGGATCTGTACCGGACCTTCCTGCAGTTGGTGATGTCCAGTGTCGGCCCGCCCGAGGCGTGACGCGATGAAGCGTAGACTGTCTAACTATGGGACGAACGGACAACGACACCTGGGATCTGGCCTCGAGCGTTGGCGTGACGGCCACCGTGGTGGCCATGCAGCGGGCCATCGCGACCCGGTCCGGCACGGCGGGAGTGAACGACCCGTACGCCGAAGCGCTGGTGTCGGCGGTGGGCGTGCCCACCTACATCCGACACGCCCGCGGTGAATCCGGTGACGAGGTTCCCGCCGACGCGGTGCGCATGGCCGACGGCATCGCGGCCCGCACCCGCTGGTTCGACGAATTCGTCACCGGGGCACTGGCGGCCGGCATCCGCCAATTCGTGATCCTTGCCTCCGGTCTGGATGCTCGCGCCTACCGGCTGCCCTGGCCTGCTGATGCGACGGTCTACGAACTGGATCAGACCGATGTCATCACGTTCAAGACGCGTACGCTCGCCGACCTGGGCGCGGTGCCCGGCGCCGAGCACCGCCCGATCGCCGTCGACCTGCGTGATGACTGGCCCGCCGCGCTGCGTGCCGCCGGCTACGCGACCGACCGGCCGACGGCCTGGCTGGCCGAGGGCCTGCTCATCTACCTTCCGCCCGAGGCGCAGGATCGCCTGCTGGACAACATCACCGAGCTGAGTGCCCCCGGCAGCATGATCGCCACCGAGAACACCCCGACGGTCAGCGTCGAGGATCTGCAGGAGATGAGCGAACGTATGCGCGCCACCCAGCAGGAATGG
>NZ_JBFUKN010000130.1:0-12210 GCF_056400845.1 Mycobacterium sp. P4_H6
TCCCACCGTTGATGAGCAGGTTCGAACCGACAGAGCCGAGGCCCTGCTGGGCATCGCTGCCGACCTGACCCAGGTTCCGCTGCAGATTACTGCCGACGGTTCCGAGGTTGCGCTGCAGATTGCTGCCGAACCTGCCGATCCGCTGCAGCGGTGAACTGCTCGAGCTGGAGCTCGAACTCGAGGCGGTTTGCCCTGTCTCGGCGTATGCCGCTCCCGCACCTGCGGTGGCCGCTCCCATGGCCAGTGCGATTCCGCCCCCGGCGATTGCCGTCGCAGCGATCATCCTGACGGAGGTTCCCTGACGTCCCAACATGTTGATCTCCCTTTCAGCAAATTCCCCAACCAACGTCGAAAAGTTAACACAACGGTTGCCTGGCAAACTAGACCTGGCCGCAAATTTTCTGAAATTTGTCTTGACGCGGGCGACAATTAACGAGCTGCCCACGCTCTTCGCAACGGTCGTGTCCACGGTGGGAACGCAGCCGGAGGCTGCTGCCACTCAGCGTCATTCAGGCCGTCTAGCTGTGCGTTTCCGGCCGCGCACGGCCGCCGGAGAAAGCTCGATCGGCTGGCTCGTCCATGGCCACGCCAAGAGCGGGCCGCTGCGACCCCAGCTCGTCGCCAGCTTTCTTATCTTGTTTGCCATTTCGTTATCAAGATCAGATACACCCACTATGTAGCAAACTAAACATCACGTTTGCGCAAAGAATGTCCCGTTGCCGAACCGAGGTTCACCGCGCGGCAGCAGCACGCGCCGGCGCAGCCAGGCACGCAGTAAGGAACAACGCGCGGACCACGGTGCTCCGCGCGTTGCTGGCAGGCGCGTTACTGCGAGCGATACACCTTGACGCCCACGAACGGTCGCCACGTCATCACGCCCCGCTGAAACGTCACCCGGGTCGCGCCGTTGACCCACTTCTCCGACGACGTCGCCAACCCCAGTTCCGGGACCCATTTCTTGGCGAACTCCACACTGGCCGTCTGCACGCCGGTCTCCGGCGAATACCAGACCCGGAACGGCTGCCAGCCACCGAAATCCTGATAGCCGTCCCTGAACGACGTTTTCGGCAGGATCTTCTTCTTACGCACCAGATCGGCGACCGGCGTCGGGGACGCCACAATCGTGCCCGGCGACACCTCCCACAGCGTGCCGAGAGCGCGCAACTGCGTCGGGACTTTGAACGGTCCCGTGAAGACGGGACTGAGCACCTCCCCGAAACTGGGGTCGGTGAACGCGGCGAACCGCTGATAGACCGCGCCGACTCCGGGCGGGGCAGCCACTACCTGCTGCGCGGCTTTGGGCACCCAGTCCGACCGGTACAGGCCGAATCGGTCCTCGTCGGAACCGCTGGAGCTGTTGAGATCTCGTGTGGTGTAGAGCATCAGTGGGCCCGCGTACGGGAGTTCCTGCCAGGTGCTGATCATGTCCGCGATGAAGGCGGCCTGGGTCGCCTCATTCACTCGATTGGTGGGGGCGCCGTACTCCGACACCCAGATCTTCTTCGGCGCATCGCCGCGCTCCAGCATCACTCTGCGCATGCGGACCAGTTGATCCACCGGCGAATCCGCCTGCAGCATGCCTTGCGAGAACTTCATGCTGTAGCTGTACGGGTGATAAGACAACGCGTCGAAGAACGGTTGCGCGCCCGCGGCGTACATACGGGTGAGGAACGTGACGGGATCGATCGTCCACGAGCCCCAACTCTTTCCCGACCCCAGCACTCCGCCGACGACAATGGCCGCCGGATCGACGGCTTTGATCCGCGGATAGGCGGCCTTCAACAGATCGGTATATCCAGAGGGATCCGGTGCCGGGTGATATCCGAAAACGCCGTTGGGTTCGTTCCAGATCTCATATGCCGCAATTTTGCCCTTATACCGTTGCGCGACCTTCGCGGTGAATTTCCCGTATTGGTCGGGCGAGGCGGGACGGCCGTGCGGCGGAAGGGCATTCCACGCCTTGGCCCACCACGGGCTGGAGGTGATGGCGCAGATGATCGAGATGTTTGCCGCCGCCGCGGCAGCGACAATCCGGTCGGCCTTGGACCAGTCATACCGGCCTTGGAGCGCCTCGACACCCGCCCACGGAATTCCGATGCGCACCGTGCGGATATTGTTCTGGACCCAGCGCTGCACCGTCGCGGCCACTTCCGCGTCGTTGTAGAAGAAGACCTGCGAATCAGCGAACCCCAATGTGGTGGCTGAGTTACTGAGTGCGGCGAAGTTGTCCGTGAACACCTGGCGGTGCCGGTGGGAGGTCGGAGTGGCGATGAGAGCGACGACACAGAGGCCGGAGACAATGGCGCCCAGAACCGCGCGCATTAATTTGCGGCGCTGGAATATTCTCCCGCCGCGCACCGTACTCACATTCACCCGACCCTTCTCAAAATATGAGGTTATTTCTAACGGAAGCAACGACCGAAGCACCGCACCGAATTCGGCGTGTCGAAAACCCCCGGTCACGGTCCGGATACGGTGTGGATATGCGGATCGGTGTGGTGTTTCCCCAGACAGAACTGGGCGGCGATGTCGGTGCGGTGCGCGCCTACGGCCAACGGGTYGAGGAATTGGCCTTCACCCACATTCTCGCCTACGACCATGTCGTGGGTGCCGACCCCGACGTGCACGCCGGGTGGGCCGGGCCCTACGACGTGCACACCACATTCCACGAGCCTCTGGTCATGTTCGGTTATCTGGCCGCCATCACCACGACGGTCGAGCTGGTCACCGGAGTGATCATCCTTCCGCAGCGCCAGACCGCGCTGGTCGCCAAGCAGGCCGCCGAGGTCGACCTGCTCAGCGGCGGCCGGCTCCGTCTCGGCGTCGGAATCGGCTGGAACGCGGTGGAATACGAGGCCCTCGGTGAGGACTTCGGTAACCGCGGCAAACGATCCGAGGAGCAGATCTCTCTGCTGCGCAGGTTGTGGACCGAACCTTCGGTGACGTTCGACGGCCGATACCACCGCCTCACCGGCGCGGGCCTGGCACCGTTGCCGGTGCAGCGCCCCATCCCGGTATGGATCGGCTCGGCATCGGATGCGGGCTACCGGCGGGCGGGCCGGGTGGCCGACGGGTGGTTCCCCATGATGGCGCCCGGAGCCGGGCTCGACCACGCCCGTGAGGTGGTTTCCGGTGCCGCCGAGGAGGCGGGCCGTGACCCGGCCGCGATCGGCATGGAAGGTCGCGCCACCTGGCGCGGCGACGATGACGCGGCGCTGCAGGAGATCGGGGCCTGGGCGCGGGCCGGCGCCTCGCATCTGTCGATCAACACCATGGGCGCGGGACTCGGCACCGTCGACGCACATCTCGACGTGCTGTCCCGGTTGTCCGCGGCGCTGCCCGCGCCATGATTCCCGCGGATGGATCGGGCGCCATCCGTACGCTGTGGAACTGATGCGTGCGACAGGCGATTCGCCGGTGACCGATCGTGCTGCCACGAATCGGGTGGCTTCGCTGACCGGGCTGCGCGCACTGGCCGCCCTGCTGATCGTCGCCACCCACGCAGCCTTCGGGACAGGGCACCTCGATGACGGTTATCTCGGCCAGCTCTATGCGCGGCTGGAGGTCGGCGTCCCGGTGTTCTTCGTGTTGTCGGGCTATCTGTTGTTCCGGCCGTGGGTCCTGGCGACCGCGCAGGGAACCCCGGAGCCGTCTCTAGGCCGCTATGCCCGTCGCCGGGTGCGCCGGATCGCACCGGCGTATGTCATCACGGTGCTCCTCGCCTTCGCGATCTACGAGTTCCGCGACGCCGGGCCGAATCCCGGGCACAGCTGGCTCGGGTTACTGAAACACCTGACGCTGACCCAGATCTACCCGCCGTTGTATTACGCCGAGCTGCATCAGGGGTTGACCCAGATGTGGAGCCTGGCAGTCGAAGTCGCCTTCTACGCGGCGTTGCCGCTGTTGGCCGGTTTGCTGTTGACGGTGCTGTGCCGCCGGGCGTGGCGCCCGGGCCTGTTGCTGGCCGGTCTGTCCGCCCTGGGCGCGGTGACGCCGCTGTGGCTGCTGCTGCCGACGATCACCGATGCGCTGCCGCCGTCGGCGACCATCTGGTTGCCCGCGCACCTCATCTACTTCGTCGGCGGCATGGCTCTGGTGGTGCTGCAGGTGCTCGGCATTCGCTGTCGCGCTTATCTGGCGATACCGCTGGCGGTGGCCGCGCTGTTGGTGGTGGCGCTGCCGATCGCCGGTGATGTCACCGTGATCGAGGTCGAACCGTGGCAGCGGGTACTCAAGACGATCCTCTACGCCGTGGTGGCCGTCGGGCTGCTGGCGCCGCTGGTACTGGACTCGGGAAGCGGCTACGCACGCCTGCTCAGTGCCCGCCCGGTGGTGTGGCTGGGCGAGATCTCCTACGAGATCTTCCTGTTGCACGTGATCGCGATGGAATTCGCGATGGCCGAGGTGTTGCACTGGCCGACCTTCACCGGGTCGATGCCGGGACTGTTCCTCGTCACGACGGCAATGACGGTGCCGGCGGCCTGGCTGTTGCACCGTTGGACGCGTACACCGACATCGACAAGAGAACGGAGCCGCAGATGAATTCAGCACCATCGGGGCAGGACTACCCGCCGCCGGCCACCGAGCGCGGGCGCGTGGAACCCTGTCCCCGGCGGGTCCGTGGCTACGTCGGGCCCGACCTGGTCTTCGACACCCTCGGCGCGCGCTATGTGTGGGAGATTCCCTACTACCCGCACTATTACGTGCCGCTCAGCGATGTGAACACGAAATTCCTCGTCGATGATCAGCACGCTCAACGCGCTCAGTTCGGGGCGTTCCGGCTGCATTCACTGTATGCCGGCGGCCAGGTCGCCGCGGCAGCTGCTCGCGTTTTCGAGGAGGGCGACGGACTGGTGCCCGGCTACGTGCGGTTCGAGTGGGACAGCCTGGAGTGGTTCGAAGAGGACGAGCGGATCTACGAGCATCCCCGCAGCCCATACGCCCGCCACGATGCCCTGCGCTCGCACCGCCACGTGCGGGTGGAACTCGATGGCGTTGTGCTCGCCGACACCCACAGTCCGGTCCTTCTCTTCGAAACCGGACTCCCGACAAGGTATTACATCGATCGCACGGACGTCTCGATGCAGTACCTGGTCCCCAGCCAGACGCAGACGGTGTGCCCGTACAAGGGCGTCACCTCTGCCTACTGGTCGGTCCAGGTGGGTGAGGCAATTCGTGCGGACCTCGCGTGGATGTACCAGTATCCGCTGGGCGCGGTCTCCCGCGTCGCCGGACTGATCGCGTTCTACAACGAGAAGGTGGACATCGAGGTCGACGGCGTACGACTGCCGCGTCCGGTCACGCACATGAGCTAGTCGCGTTGTGGCACAACATCATCTGCCGCAGGCCTGGCCCGCTGCTGCCACGGCCACCGGCCGCTGATCTCCACCTCCAGAGAGAAGCTGAGGAACGTCCGGATCAACACGATCCCGGCCAGCACCACCACGCTCTGCCAGGTGGGGGTCAGGGCGACCGTGCGGATGATGTCGGCGGCCACCAGGAATTCGAGGCCGAGCAGGATCGACCGTCCCAGCTGCTCCCGGAAGAACCGGTAGGCATCACCGGAGCGGCCCAGCATCTTGCGCACCGTCACGACTCCGGCGAAGATCGCCCCGAGTGCGATCACCGCCACGCCGATCCCGTCGATCACCTTGCCGACCGTCTCGATGACCTCGTAGAAGCTCATGCCGCAACGTTAGGGCCAGGACCTCAGTCGCAGCACCGGGTCTCGGGAATCGGTGCGCAGCAGGTGTCACCACGCCACGCATCGCGGCCCTCCTTGATCGCGACCGCGGCAATCACCAGGGCCGCCACCGGATCCGCCCAAGACCATCCGAACGCGCTGTTGAGCAGCAAACCGAGCAGCAGTACGCCCGAGAGATAGGTGCACAGCAGCGTCTGTTTCGAATCGGCAACCGCCGATATCGAACCCAGTTCGCGGCCGGCGCGCCGCTGCGCCCACGACAGCACCGGCATGATGACCAGACTCAATGCCGCAAGCGCGATACCGATGGTCGAATGCCGGGCCTCCTGCGCACCGAGCAGTGAACGCACCGCGTCGACCGTCACGAAGATCGCCAGGCCGAAGAACGAGAAGGCGATGACCCGGAGGGCGGCCTTCTCGCGGGCTTCGGGATCGCGGCCGGAGAACTGCCACGCCACGGCCGCCGCCGAGGACACCTCGATCACCGAGTCCAGCCCGAAACCGACGAGCGCACTGGAGGACACCCGTGCACCTTCGCTGATTGCCACGACGGCTTCGATCACGTTGTACGCGATGGTCGCCGTGACGAACCAGCGGATCCGGTGCGACAACACCGCATGGCGCCCCGGTGTGAGGACGCGTTCCCGCACCATCAGCAGCACCCGCAGCCGGTGCCGTCGGCGCCGGCACAGCAGCAGTTCGGGTCCACGGCCAGTACCAGACCCATCAGATCGGTGAGCGCACTACCGATCCGGCTGTCGGTCAATTCGTATCGCGTGCGGCGCCCCTCGGGTACGGCGACCACCAGCCCGCAGCCGCGCAGACAGGCCAGGTGATTGGACAGGATCTGGCGTGACACCCCCAGTTGCTCGGCAAGCTCGGAGGGGTAGCCCGGCGCCGCGTTCAGGGTGAGCAGGACCTGTGCGCGGGTGGTGTCGGAGAGCGCGTGACCGAATCGGGCCAGGGCGTCGGTATGCACCAGAGTTCGCATGTCGTGATAATACATAGAATTCTGTACTAATCGTAAGGTCGGGAACCCGTTACCGTGGAACGATGATCGTCACCGGCGCCCTACTCGCCGAATCCGCTTCGGTCGTCGACAACAAACTCCACGTGCAGGGCGGGGTCATCACGTCGTGTCAAGCGGGACCGCGACGCATCGTCGAGCCGATCCTGATCGTGTTGATCCAGCCCGAACCGTTCGATCAGGCCGCCACGATCGATGTCCGTTTCACCGATCCGGTCGGGGCAGCACTCGACGTGCAGTTCGATGTGCCGGAGGCCAGCCTGGGCGGTGAGGTCGGATTCGTGTTCTACCCGCTGAAACTGCCGGTGCCCGCGGACGGTCGGTACCTGTTGGCGGTGTCGGGCCGTGGCGGGTTCGTGAGTCTGCCGCTCACTGTGCTCGGCTGAGCGCCGCGATCACCGGCGCGATATCGGCCTCCGCCGCGAGTTCGAGATGTCGTTCGGACACCGTCGCCCCTGCGGCGCAGAGGATTTCGACGATCCCGACCACGACGTCGGCGCGGTAGCCCAGCCAACGGGCGTTCGCCGACCACCACACCAGTAGCGCATCCAAGGCCCGGGCCGGTTGCGCGCCGAGTTCCAGCATGGTGGCCACGGTGGCGGGCAACAGCCGTCGCGCCGCGGCTTCGATCGGCCTGGTGCCACCGGTGGTCTGGGCTTCCACATCGGCTCCGGCACCGATGAGCGCCCTGACGATCTCCGGGTTGACATGATCGGCGCCCTCGCCCAGCACGTGCAGCGGTGTCGCCCCCTCGGAGTCGCGCACCATCGGGTCGGCGCCGCGGGCCAGTGCGCGGGTGAGCGCGGTGGCGCGCCCGAGCGCGGCCATCTCGTGCAGGATCGTGGTGAACCGCTCGCCACGCGCGGTGAGGTCGATGCGCCGGCACGCGTCCGCGCCCGCCTCGACGAGAGCGATCGCCGCCGCGGGCTGCAGCGAGCGGACCGCGTACCAGAGCGGTGAGGCGCCGCACCGGTCGAGTACGTCGACGTCGAGACCGCCGGTCACCAGATCGCTCACCGAGGCCCATCCGTTGGAGGCGCGGTAGAAGAGGTCCAGGACGTTCTTCGGTAGCGGTTCGGTCCAGGGCGGCGCCTCGATACCCAGCGCGCCCAGCACCTTCAGTGCGCCCTCGCGCCGGCTGTCCAGGTCGTACCAGGGCCATGGCCCGTGACCCTTGGCGACGAAATCGGCGAGGGGCGTGCGGGTCTCCGTCCGGATCGAGCGTCCGTTGTCGTCGAAGTCGGACCAGAACACCAGTTCATCGCCGTCACGGGTCACGATGACGCTGTCGTATCCCTCCTGGTATTCGACCAGCGTTTCCGGCATGCCTCCAGCATGACCGATGGCATCGCTCGATAGCCTGACCGGGGAGGCCGAACATGCCGATGACCGATATCGCCGCGCTGGTGCTCGGCATCGTGATCGCGTTGGTCGTCGCCGCGGTGGCCGGTGAAGTCACGGAATCCACCGACGACTCCATGCGCTGGGAGGGCGGTTTCGCGCTGGGATTATCGGCGCTGGTCGTACTCGGACCGCTCTGGATCGCCCAGGCCGCCTGCACGGTGCTCTCGACGATCGACGACACGGGTGTCCGGTCGTGGTGGTTGTGGGTGTGGTTGTTCGTCGCGCCCGCGCTCGGCCTATCGCCACCGGCGGTCGCCCTACTAAGCAAGTTGAAGCGGTTGCGCACCACAGGATCCCGCGCCGATAACCGGCTGCCGCGGGTGAAGTTTCTGAGCGACCAGGCGTGGGCGGCCACCGCAGCAGAGCCGGGATGGGAGTTGCGCCGCACCCCACCGCTGCCGGAGTCCTGGCCGCCGGTGCCCGGTGGCCCGGTGTCGTGGTTCTGCTATGCCGAGCGTGCGAACACCCCGGCCACCATCGAGGTTGCAGCACCGTGGGCGCGTGTCGACATGGCCGACCCGTCTGCCGAACCGGTCGTACACCGCATCGACGACGAGGTCGAACTCCTTGGCCTGCAGGGCATTCAGCCATTGTCCCCGGAGGTACTGCGGAAGAAGGGGCCCACCCAGCTGGCCCTGGTGGACGCGGTGCGCCGTGGCGACCCGGAGGGCACACTGGCCGACGCGCTGCACCAGTGGCGTGCGCTCAACGGCCTGATCGCCGGGCATCCAGCGGTGGCCGCCCGATTCCCGCCGTCCGGCTAGCGCGCCTACTCCAGGACCGATGGCGTGCTGCCCAGACTGCTCCACAAATGGGGCACCGGCCGGCCACTGAGTTGATTCACCACCATCTGCGCGGCCTGGCTGACACCCTCGGTGAATGTCGGAAACGCGAACTGCAGCTCGGCGACCTGCTCGACGCGCATGCGCGCCGCCATGCAGGCCGCCACCATCTGGATCACCTCGGCCGAATACTCGCCCAGCACATGGGCTCCGACGATCTGCCGACTCGCGGTGTCGACGATCAACTTGCAGAACCCATCCGGGTGACCGTCGGCAACCGGACGCAACATGTCCTCGTAGCGGGCCACCGCGACCGCGCAGTCGTAGCGGGCCCTGGCGTGTTCCTCGGTGAGGCCGACGCTGCCGTACTCCGGGTCGGTGAAACTGCCGGCCGGGACGATCTCGTGGGCAACCTGGCGCCGCCGGCCGAGCACCGCGTTCTCGGCGGCGACCCGGCCCTCGAGCGTCGCGCTGCTGACGAGCATGCTGTTCCCGTCGACGTCGCCGGCGGCAAAGATATGCGACACGTTGGTCGCGGCCGACGCGTCGACGACCACGTAGCCCCGTTCGGTTTTCACACCGGCCGCGGCGGCGTCGACGACGTCGGCATTGCCGGGCCAGCCGACGGCGAAGAACACCGCGTCGACGTCCACGGCCCTGGAGTCATCGCCGGTCCGGTACAGCACGCGGACACCGTCGGTGGCCGGTGCGAGTTCGTGCACCGCCGCGCCGGTGACGACGCCGATACCGCGGCGGTGGAAGGCATGTTCGAGCCCGGCCGAGACGTCGACGTCGGCGCGCGCGACGATGCGTGGCCCGTACTCCACAAGTGTTACCTTGCAGCCGAAGTCGGCGAGAATTGAGCTCAGCTGACAACCGGTGTCGGAGGCCCCGATCACGCAGACCCTGTCGGGCAGCGCGGTCAGACCGCGGATGTCGGCGTAGGTCAGGCCGAGTTCCGCACCCGGGATGGGCAGTCTCCCGGCCCTGCCCCCAACCGCGATGATCACCCGGTCCGCCGTCCAGGTCCGGTCGTCAGCCGCAGCAACGGTGTGCGCGTCGAGGAAACGGGCGTCACCGGTCTCCTCGACGAGATCCACACCGGCAGCGCGGATATGGTCGGCGACCCGCTTTCGTTCATAGGCGTAGTCGGCGACCCGTTCCGCATTGGCCAGCGTGGCGGCGACATCGACCTGCGGCCGTGCCCCGCGCAGACCGAACGCTTCCCATGAATTCCAGTCCCGCACCAGGCGCGCGGCGCGCGCCAAGGTGCGGACCGGCGCCGGGCCGCTGTTGAAGGCGGTGCCGCCGACCCGTCCCCGCTCCAGCAGCGTCACCTGTGCGCCCAGACCGGCGGCATGCAGTGCGGCCGACACCCCCGCCGGGCCGCCTCCGATCACGACAACGCGCATCTCGCCGGTCATGGGGTCAGCGTATGCCTCCGCGGCCCTCGGTCAGCGCCAGTCGCGAAACGCCGTCAGCAGCCGGTCCCGAAACGCCGGGTCGAGTTCATCAGCACGCACCTTGCCGAGAGTGTCCACGGTGGATCGCAGCTGCTGCAGATAGTTGTCACAGCCGTCGCATTCGGTCAGATGAACGTCGAAACGTGCCCTGGTACCCAGATCCAGCACACCATCGAGGTAGGCGGTCACCAGCTCTACCAGGACATGGCAATCCATCGAATCCGTGTCGCTCACGCCGACTCCTTCAGATAGTCCTCGAGCGCCTGCCGTATCGCGGCGCGACCACGATGCAGCAACACCCGCTGGTTGGCGGTGCTGATACCGAGCAGTGCGCTCACCTCAGCGGAGTCCATCGCGAGCACATCACGCATGGTGACCACTTCTCGTTGCCGCACAGGCAGTTTGTCGAGCTCGCGGCGGGTCACTGCGACCAGCTCATCGCCGAGTACCGAGCCCTCCGGGGTGTCCGGAAAGGCCACCGGCGCCTGGTGTTCCTTCCAGTGACCAGCCCACTGCCGGCCGGCTTCCCGGAAGCGTGCCGGGTCGACCGTACCTCCGGTGAAGGCGAGCACCTGCATCTCGGTGTCCCGCCGCTCCCGCACACCACGCGTCTTCGCGATTTTCACCATGACTGTGAAAAGCCAGGTGCGCAAAGAAGATCGGCCCTGGAAGCTGTCGAGGCCCTTCAGCAGAGCGATCCAGGTTTCCTGGACGACCTCTTCGGCGATCTCATAATTGGGCACATAGCCCGCTGCGACCCGCAGCATCGACGGTGCATACCTCTCCACCAGAGCGGCGAAGGCCGCCTCGTCACCGCGCCGCAACGCGTCGACGAGGGCGGCTTCATCCGGTGCCGATATTGTCATGGCGATGCCATCGTAGGGCTCAAGACAGCGCCGCATGACCAGTTCGCCGACGTGCCGCCGCCAGCGCATCAGCCAAGGTCCACAACGAGATACCGATCAGAGCAATGTCTTTGATCAGGAACTGGCCCGTCGAGGACAACACCGGAAAGCCGCCGGCCGAGGACTCCCCGACACCCGGTGTGGTGAACAGGAAACTCAACGTGGCGGCGAACAGGCCGACGGCGATCACGCTGCCGACCGCGGAGAGCCGCGGCAGCCACGGCTTGGCCGCCAGCAAAGCTGCCGTCGTCAGTTCCAGTACGCCCAGCATCGACGAGAACGCAGTCACCGAGAAGATGTCGTACACCCAGCTCATCAGCGGACTGTTCGCGACCAGAGGTTCGATGCCGTGCGCCTCATAGGAGGTGAATTTCAGGGCTCCGATCCAGGCCAGCACGACCACCAGTCCATACCGGGCGGCGTTGCCGCCGATGTCGGCGAGGACTGACTCAGCGCGGACGAATCGGCTGTCTTGCGTGACGGTCATGTCTGGCTCCTTTGCGTTCGGGCGTTGCAAAGGGAGTGTGGTGTCGACGGCCAAGCGTTACAGGCCGTTCGGGAGCTACAACTAGCCGGCGATGCGGATGAGTTTTTTGTTGACGAATTCGTCGATGCCGAAGCGGCCGAGTTCGCGGCCGAACCCGGAGCGTTTGACTCCGCCGAAGGGCAGCTCGGCGCCTTCGGCGCCGACGGCGTTGACGAAGACCATGCCGGCCTCGATCTTGTCGGCCACCCGCTTGGCCTGCTCGGSGTCGGTGGTGAACACATAGGAGCCCAGCCCGAAGGGGGTGTCGTTGGCCAACTCGACCGCGGCGTCCTCGTCGGGCACCTTGTAGACGGTGGCCACCGGCCCGAACAGTTCCTCCTTGGCCGCCGGGGAATCCGGGGACAGCCCGGTGAGCACCCCGGGCGGGAAGAACGCCCC
>NZ_JBFUKN010000131.1:0-11881 GCF_056400845.1 Mycobacterium sp. P4_H6
CGGTGCCGTCGGYAATCAGCCGCATCGCCCGCGCCACCACATCGCCGCGCACATTCCACTCCGGGGAGCCGGGCGACGCGTCCGGACGACAGCGCTTACAGGCCCGGAACCCGGCCTTCTGGGCCGCTGCGGCCGTCGGATAGAACGCCATGTTCTGTGCCAGCGGTGGACGTACCGGGCAGCTCGGCCGGCAATAGATCCCGGTGCTGAGCACGGCGGTCACGAACCAGCCGTCGAACCGGGCGTCCTTGGACTGGACCGCCCGGTAGCAGCTGTCGAAATCGTCGTGCATGCCTTCACCTTTACACCCGCGCACCGACATCACTGGCGGAAAAGCGACATCGATGTGGCACTCATGTGACCAGCACGGGCCTGGTATCCGCTCTCGTCGCAGGTCGTCAGCACGCTGTCAGGCCGGGCGGCCGGCGGTTGACCCTGCGTCGACTGCCAGGTCAGCCCCGGTGACAAATCTGCTCTCATCGGACGCCAGGTACAGCGCACAGTAAGCGACATCGATCGGTTCGATGGGGTCGTCCAGAAGGTTGACCCACTTCGTGACGTAGTCGCGGGCGGCCTGGGGTATCGCGCTGGTACCGGGAGTCTCGATGAAGCCCGGTGTGATCGCATTGACCCGCACGCGATGTGGCGCGCCCTCGGCAGCGAGTTGGCGTGTCAAAGCAAGTACACCGCCTTTGGCTGCACCGTGGGCGGCGAAACCGAAGGCCTGCAGGCCGATTGAGCCCACACTCGAGGCGATATTGATGACGCTGCCGCCGTTCTCGAGGAGCGCGGGCCACGCCGCCGATGTCACAGTGAACACGATCTCGAGTTCGTTGGAGATCGTGAAGCGCCATTGGTCGAGGGTCATTTCACTGAAAGGTGCGACGGCGGCCGCTGAGGCGTTGTTGTAGAGGACATCGATGCCGCCCAGAGTCGAGATGGAGTTCTGCACCCATCGGCGTGCAGCAGTGGGTTCGGCCAGGTCGATGTCGTGGCCTTCCGCCGACAGGCCTTGCGCGGACAGCACTGCGGCGGTGGCCGCGGCGGCGCCGGGACGGACATCACAGCCGATCACGTGCGCCCCGTGGTTGCAGAAGAGTTCCTGTGCGACCGCGCCCTGACCTCCGCCCGTCCCGGTGATGAGGACTCGCTTGCCGGCGAGACGACCGTCGTGAGCGACGGCGGTGCTGAGCGTTGGTGCTTTATCAGGCATGTTTCCTCGCATGTGCTGTAGCTATCGAGCTGGGGCGGGCGGAAGGAGCTGGATTCGAAGCGATTTGGGATCAGGCCTCATGGCGATCGGTTGATGGCATGGCGGCGTTGCGCCACTCGAGCGGATTCAGTTCACGGTAGGGGTCGCTGCTGCGGAGCTCTTGGAGATCGGTCAGGATCTGCTCCAGTGACCGTTGAGTGTCCTCTTTGACGGTGCTGACCCATTCTTCTTCGGCGACGTGTGCGGGCCTGGTTGCGTCGATCGGGGTGCCGAAGCGCAGATACATCCGCTGCGGCCGGGGGATCAGAGTGGGTCCGATCCCGCGCATGAGCGGCATTGCCATGTCGGAGCGGCCCGACAGTCGTGTCGAGAGGCTCTGACTCAATCGTCCCCATCGCCCCGCGCGCGTCGTCATGATCCGGTACATGTCGTCTCCGCCGACGAGCCCGACGGGCACGATGGGATAGTTGTATTCGACTGCCAGGCGCGCGAATCCGGTTCTGCCCTGCCAGCGCAGGGTGTACTCCTCGCCCTTGAACTTGGCGATCTCGCGGCCGCCTCCCGGGAAAACGAGAATGGGTTCGTCATGAACCATCAGCTCGCGGGCGGTTTCCGGGGCTCCGACGACGGCGCCGGCAGCGGCGAGTAGATCGCCGGGAAGCCCGCCCATGCGGCCGAAGTTCCTGTCGGCAAGGGGACGCACTCGGCGACCTATCGCGCGCCTGACCAGCAACGGGATCAACAGGCCTTCGGCGCTCACCTGGGTGTGGTTGCCCACCAACAGGAATCGCCCATCGCGTGGCGAGTGTTGCAGCCCGTCGACATAGGGCCGGCAAAGGTCGACGAGCGGTACGACCCCGTCGGCGACGGACTCCACCATGTGGCGCAACGCCCGGACCCGTCCCGGTTGATTCATGATCACATCGATGTTCGTACCGTTCATGACTGGTGAGACTCCGGCCGGGAGAACACCAACGAGGTCGGTTTGGGGCCGAACCGCATTGCCGTCGGCAGGAACTCGATATGCATCTGCGGGTCGGCCGCTTTGCCGAGCGCGACGAACGCCGAATGGCTGTAGGCGCGCAGCGCACTGATGAAACCGTCGTGCATGATGTGCCGAAACGACGGTCGGGCCAACACCGCGACAGCCGCCACTGGCGCCACGATGACCTGCGTGAGAACCAGTCCCAGCGGGGACGGACGCTTGAGGTCGATCACCAGAAACCGCCTGCCCACCCTGGTTGCTTCGGCGACCGCGCGAACGGCGGTTGCCGGCGGCAGATGATGAAAGGCCTGTGCGAACACGACCAGGTCGTAAGAGTTGTCCTCGGCGGCGATGGCGGTGGCGTCGACCACCTGGGTGCGCGCCCGAGGATGGGCGCCGAGTTCACCATTGGCGATGTTGGCAACCGAGGCCGGATCCAAGTCGCTGACCGTCACGGTCGCGGTGCGATGCAACTCGAGAATCTTGGCCGACAGCTTGCCATGCCCCGCACCGAGTTCGAGGACGCGCGGGTTGGGGATATCTGCCACCAGTTCCAGAGCCATGCGGGCATGCTTCTCGTGCTGGCCGGTCCACGAGCCCATTCGATCCAGCGCCGAGATCACCGTCTGCTTCACCTCATCAGGGATGTCGTAGCGGTCGGTGTACTCCAGCGCGTCGGTCTGCAACCGGCGATCCAGCCACGAGGCGGTTGGACCGCCGCGCGGCATCTGCGCAACCGATGGATCTACCGCCATCGCTTCACTCATCGTCTACTCCTTGCGGTCGTCGAACCATGCCCTTGGTGCCACCGTACCGAACGAACGAGTTCGTTTGGTATATGATTTCGCTGTGAGAAGTACGATCGAGTTACGTCACGTGATCTTGGCCGCCGCCCGGGCGGAGTTCGCCCAGTACGGATTGGCCGGGGCGCGCATCGACCGCATCGCACGCACCGCACAGGCCAGCAAGGAACGCATCTACGCGCATTTCCGCGACAAGGAGACCTTGTTTCGCGAGGTGCTAATGGCCGACAGCACCGAGTTTTTCGAGGCGATCAGCTTGCGCCGAGGGACCGTCCCCGACTTCGTCGGCGACGTGTACGACGTGGCGCGCGGCCACCCCGAGCACCTTCGCATGATCACGTGGGCGCGACTGGAGGGCTTTGCGCTCGACGAGCCCCGTGCCGATGGTCAGCCTGTCTTCGCCGATACCCTTGCCGCGATCGAAGCGGCCCAGGCGACCGGACATGTGGACCGGGTCTGGGAACCTGCGGATCTGATTGCGCTACTGATCGGGATCGGCCTGGCGTGGGCGAACTCGCCGCACCCCGATTCGTTGACCGCCGACCCCGCCATGATAGCGCGCCGCCGTGCCGCCGCCGTCGAAGCTGCCACGCGGATCATCGCAACCCACTGATGGACAAGGAGTTTCGATGCCCGTGCACGAGACCGCGGTCACTGTTCCCGATCTCGGCGGAAGGCTCGCTGTGGTCACCGGCTCCACCTCTGGTGTCGGGCTGGGTCTGGCCACCCGGCTCGCCGGCGCCGGCGCGGAGGTGATCATGGCGATCCGCAACCGCACCAAGGGCGAACGTGCTGTCACCCACATCCGCGCGACCGTGCCCGATGCCAAGCTGATCATCAAAGAACTCGACCTGGCGTCGCTGCCCAGCGTTTCGGCGCTTGGGGAGGAGCTCAATGACGAGGGTCGGCCGATCGACCTCTTGGTCAACAACGCCGCCGTGATCGCACATCGCGAGCGCGCCACCACCCCCGACGGATTCGAACTGCAATTCGCCACGAACCATCTCGGCCACTTCGCGCTTGCCGGACTTCTTCTGCCGCTGCTGAGGGCCGCGCCGTCACCACGGGTTGTCACTGTCAGCGCCATGGCCGCCCGGCGCGCCCGGATTCAGTTCAGCGACTTGCAGTTCGAGCATGGTTATTCGCCGATGCGCGCCTACGGTCAATCGAAACTCGCGAATCTGATCTTCGCCCGGGAGCTGAACCGGCGCAGCCGCGAAGCCGGGTGGGGCGTGTTGTCCAACGCCGCGCATCCCGGTATGTCGAAGCCCGATCCGTCGTTCAGCGGGCAGGAGCCAACCGAGCCCTTGGGTGAGCGGTTCATGCAGGTTGGTCAGAGGCTCCTGCCGTTCATGTGGCAGGAGATGTCTGAAGGCATCAAACCCGCGCTGTATGCAGCAACGTCCCCGGAGGCTGCGGGCGGCGCCTTCTATGGCCCGCATGGGTTTTTGGAGGCGGCGGGTGGCGGCGTGCAGGAAGCGAAGACCCCGGCCCATGCCGAGAGCGTGGCCGACGCCCGTCAGTTATGGGAGATCTCGGAACAACTCACCGGAGTGACGTATCCGGAGTAGAACTGAGGCAATTCTCGGACAAGTTCCGTGTGACATCACGTCGAATTCGAAGAGCTACACGTCGCCGGCAATGGCGCGGACGCCGGCCAGCACCACGCGGACGATCCGCTCGACATCTGCCCGGGTCACCGGCCGCATGCCACGGTTGGCGATCAGATGTACCGGACCGGAGATCATCTCGCCGAGAAAGGCGCTGTCGACCGGGGGGAGCTCGCCACGAGCGACGGCTGTGTCCACCCGTTGCTGCATGGCGGCCACCCGCCGGTCCAGGACCTTGGTGAGCGCCGCCACGGTGGAGTGATGTCGGGCCGGCTGGAGGGCTTGTGCGAGTGTCCTTCCGAACGGTGTCTCCAGCGCACGTGCCAGGGCCAGGAGATAGTCGGCCAGGTCCTGTTCGATGTCTCCCGTGTCGGCGATGGACGCGAGATCCTCGGCGTAGTGAATCAGGGATTCGACCACCAGCGCCTCGCGGTCGGGCCAGTTCCGGTAGACGCTGGTCTTGTTCACGCCGGCGGATTCGGCGACATCCTCATAGCGGAAGTGTGCGATGCCGTCGCGGGCAACGAGTTCTGCTGTCGCAGCGAGGATCTGGTTCCGGACTCGGGCATTGCGGCCACCGGGGCGGCGCGCGGCCGGCTCGTCGGCCATTGTCCCACCCTCTTGTTGTCCGGTGTTGATGGTTGCCACCCGTGGCGTTGCGGTGCAACCCGCGAGCGGTTAGCCTTCATATTAAAGCAATTAGTTGTTGCTTTAACGATCGGAGTGCAGCGGTGCGGATTCTCATTTCGGGTGCGAGCGTGGCCGGGCTGGCCTGCGCGCRCCAACTGGGCTCCCGCGGCCACGACGTCACCGTCGTGGAGAGTGCCGACCAACTGCGCGCAGCGGGCACGCCGGTCGACATTCGCGGTCATGCCATCGAGACGGCGGCCAAGATGGGGTGTGCTTGACAGCATCCGGCAGCGCCGCGTCCGGATGTCGGAGAATGCCCACTTCGTCGACAGTCGCGGCGAAGCGGTGGCCCGGGTTCCGTTGGCAGAGATCAATGACACCGCGGACGACATCGAAGTGCTGCGCGGCGACCTCGTGCAGATCCTCGCAGGGGATCTGCCGGACACCGTTGTGGTCCGCTTCGGCGACCGGGTCCGGACGCTGCTGGACCATGAGAGCGGCGTCGACGTCCGATTCGCCTCCGGCCGCACCGGACGCTATGACGTCGTCATCGGCGCCGACGGCCAGCACTCCGCAGTCCGCAGGCTGGTTTTCGGCCCCGACGCGGAGTGTCTAGCGCACCTCGGTGCGTACTTCGCCCTCGCGGCCCTACCCGGCGGCGCACAAACCGATTGTGCCGACGTCATTTTCAACGTCCCCGGACGGATGGTGGGCTGTTTCCGATACGCGGAGAAGTCCGTCGCCGTTTTTCAGTTCCGGTCGGCGGTGATCAGTCACGACCACCGTGATCTGGCCGCACAGAAGCGAATTCTCATCGAGGCGTTCGACGGTCACCGGTCGTGGCGTATCCCGGAAGCGCCGGACYGGCAGGGTACGGTCGCCGGTCTGGTGTCGGTCGTCCTCGCCCTCGGCTCGGTGTTGGTCAATTTCGCCGGGACCGAGATCCTCAAGGCGCACCGCAGCCCGGACATCCCGGCCGGTGGCTCGGCGGTCAGCACCGCGGCGGGCGTCCACCTCTACGTGGTGATGGCCGGACTGCTGTTCGTCATGGCGGCAGCCCCGGTGACCGTGCTGGTAAAGAAGTGGCGTCGATGTGTGGCTCAGGTGACTGGCGGGAAACCAACCTGAGGGCCTCCTCAGCGGCCCTCGGACACACTGGAGTCATCGCTCGGGCGCACGTCGCCCCGCAATCCGGTACGACCTAAGGAGTAGCTGCACCATGACCTCGCCCGATGAGGCCAACCAGCTCGGCGGTGCGGCGGGATGGGCAGTCGACCTGATGGAGACGATGGGCGGTCCGGGAGCGGGCCTGGCCATCTTCGTCGAGAACCTCTTCCCGCCGATCCCCAGTGAGGTGATCCTGCCGATGGCGGGCTTCGCCGCTCAGCTCGGCGAACTGTCGGTGCTCAGTGCGATCGTCTGGACCACCGCAGGCTCGGTACTCGGTGCGTGGATGTTGTACGCACTGGGCGCCTGGCTGGGGCATGACCGCATCCGTCACATCGTGTCCCGGATGCCGCTGATGGACGGTGGGGACGTCGACAAGACCAGGGACTGGTTCGCACAGCATGGCAACAAGGCGGTCTTCTTCGGCCGGATGCTGCCGCTCTTTCGCAGCTTCATCTCCATCCCGGCCGGAATCGAACGGATGAACTTCGCGGTGTTCACCGCGCTGACGCTGCTGGGCAGCCTGATCTGGAACTCGGTCTTCGTGCTGGCCGGCTACCTGTTGGGCGCCAACTGGCACCGGATCGAGCCCTACGGGTCTGCACTCCAATACCTTGTGCTCACCGCCGTGATCATCGGTGTGGGCTGGTTCATCCGTGCGCGGCTGACACGCCGCTCCGGTTCGGATCGCGCTGGGGATTTCTCACCCGCGAAGTAGGCGGCCGCTGCTATAACCGTCATGGAGGTGCAGCGATGCCCGGTGGTGCGGTTTTCATAGGACGGGTCGGCGCGCTGGCGGTGGCGCTCGGCATCGGAGCCACCGTCGCCTCGGGAGTCGCATCGGCGGACACCGGCGACAAGGGCTCGTCCCCAGGTGCCTCGAGCAGCTCGGATGCGGACTCGTCGAGCACGTCGTCACCCCGGCGTGAAGCCACACCGTCGGCACCGCACCGCAAGACGGGTCTGCGGACATCCCGCACGGTGCGCACGCAGGCGGCGCCGCAACGTTCCGAGCCCGACGAGACGCCCAAGCCGGCCGTCCGCGCGACCACCGAACCCGAAACGGAACTGAAGTCGGCGCCGGCACCGGCAGCCGCGGACACCCGATCCTCGGATCTCCCGGACGAACCCGCCGGGCACCCGGCAGCGCTTGCCGTCCTGGCCGCGGCCCGTCGGGAAGTCGGACACGACGTGCAGACCGCGTTGACCTCGGTGGCGGACAGTCAGACAACCAGCGCGGTGGCCCCGGTCAGCCCGCTGGGCACCCCGGATCAGCTGCGCGCCGAGAAGCTGGCCAAGCGGATCGCCAACTCGCTGCCGGTGAAACTGGTGAAGCTGGTGCTGCGGTCCGGGTTCACCTGGGCCGCAGAACGGCAGTTCGACCGGGTCAACGGCCCGGATCAGGAGAACATCGACCGCCTCAACGCCGCGGTCGACGCCTACGCGATGGCATCGGCGTTCCAGCAGCAGCTGCTGAACTCCAACAAACCCACCGTGGTGATGCAGGTCGCCCCGCCGCACACCTGGTACGGCCAGAACGTCGGGGCATCCCGGATCCTGTACGACAACCCCGACACCATCTATCGCTTCATGGGCGTCAACGGGGCGTCCTCGTACGTGATCACCGGTAAGTTCGCCGACCTGGCCAACCTGCCCGCCGACACCACCTTCAGTGTGCTGACCGGCCTGACCGGCACCACCGCCGCGGTGCTGACCAAGGACCAGCTGGTCATCGGGGATGACGGCACCTTCACCATCACTTTGGACAAGACAGCGGCCAACGGACGCCCGAACCATTTGCAGCTCACCGCGGACACCACGATCGTCGCCACCCGGAACACCCTGTCGGACTGGGCAAATCAGCAGCCGATGAGCCTGGAGATCACCCGGGTGGGCGGGCCGCCCAACAGCCTGTTCAGCCAGCTCGGCGGTTTCGCCATCCCCGGCATCGGTCCGGCCGTGGTGCGCAGCAAGCTGCTGACCGCGCTGGTCTCGTTGGTGCCCCCGCTGCCGTTCGTGCCGCCGGTGCTCAGAGGGGCGGTGACGGCGATCATCATGGCCCTGGGTGTCCAGCGTGAGGCGCAGTACATGGCCGTCGCCACCACCGACCCGGCCACCGGCGACCTGATCGAACCCAATGTGCTGAAGAACCCCACTCGCAATGCGGAATTCCTTGCGACGCAATTGCAGAGCGCCGGGTACTTCCAGCTCGCCGAAGACGAAGCGCTGGTCATCACGATCGACCGTGCGGGCGCGGGATACTTCATCGTTCCCGTCACCGATGACTGGACCGTCACGAAGGACTACTGGAACGAGCAGACCAGTCTCAACAACGTCCAGTCGATCGCCGATGACCCTGACGACACGACCTACACCATCGTCGTCTCGCCCAGTGATCCCGGCGTCGCGAACTGGGTGTCCACCGGCGGCCTCAACCAGGGCACCATCTCGATCCGCTTCCAGGACATCGACCCCGCTGTGACTCAACTGCCGACGGTCAGCGCCCGCGTCGTGCCGCTGAGCGAACTGGCTTCGGCACTGCCGTCGAACACCCAGTACGTCACGGCGGCACAGCGGGCCGCCCAGATCGCCACCCGCAAGGCGGGATTCGACAACCGGTTCGCCCCCTATCCACAGCCATAGCGCTACTGTGCAGGCGTGTCCCACCAGGTACAGCGCTACCTCGACCAGATCCGCGGCGAGCTCATCGGCGTCGGCGACGGTGAGCTGGCCGACTATATCCCCGAACTCGCGCGGGTAGACCCGAACGGCTTCGGACTCGCGCTGTCGTCGGCGGACGGATTCGTCTACGAATCCGGTGACGCTGCACTCGAATTCACCATCCAGTCGATATCGAAACCGTTCACCTACGCACTGGCGCTGGACAGGTCCGGGCCCGATGCGGTGGACGCGAAGATCGGGGTGGAGCCCTCGGGTGAGGCGTTCAACGAGATCAGTGTGGACCGGTCCACCAAACGGCCGAAGAACCCGATGATCAACGCGGGTGCCATCGCGGCTGTGTCGCTGGTCCCGGCGTCCTCGGCGGACGAGCGCTTCGCCCTCATCCAGGACTATTACTCGGCGTTCGCCGGCCGCCGACTCGAACTCGACGCCCAGGTGTACGCCTCGGAGAAGGCGACCGGCGACCGTAACCGCGCCATCGCCTACATGCTGGCCAGTTTCGGTGTCCTCGAAGGCGATCCCGACGAGGTGCTCGATGTGTACTTCCGGCAGTGTTCGTTGAAGGTGACCGCGACCGACCTGGCCCGGATGGCGGCGACGCTGGCGCGCAACGGCGTGAATCCGCTGACCGGCCGACGCGTCACCGATGCCGCGGTGGTGCGCCGCACCCTGTCGGTCATGGTGACCTGCGGCATGTACGACGCGGCGGGGGACTGGGTGAGCGCGGTCGGCATGCCCGCCAAGAGCGGGGTCGGCGGGGGCATCCTGGCGGTGCTGCCCGGCCAACTCGGCATCGGCACCTACTCGCCGCTGCTCGATGCGAAGGGCAACAGCGTTCGGTCAGTGCTGTTGTGCCGCAGGCTCTCCGAGGAACTCGGGCTGCACTTCCTGACGGTGTCGAGGGATTCGCGAGCCACCCTGCGGGCCGTCTATGAACCGCGTGACAACATCCGCGTCTACGAGACCCACGGCGACCTGCTGTTCTGCGGCGCCGAACAAGTGGTGCGCACCGTCGACCGGGGCTGTGCGGACTTCGTGGTCGGGATCCTCGACGTATCGCGGGCCGACGATATCGACGATGCGGCCAAGGCGCTGCTGTCCGGGATGAGCACCGCATTGCACGATCGCGGCAAGGCGGGGTTCATCGTCGACCCGGACCGACTGGTGATCGGGGAGGGTTCGGAGTTCGAGAACGTCCGCTACACCACGGTGGAGGACGCGGTGGATGCCGCCTCGACGTTCATCCGTGGGCAACTCTCAGACAGGTAGCGCCAACCGGGTCGGCTGATCCAGGCCGCGCAGGTTCACCTGCTCGCCCAACGACCAATGGGCGCGTTCGGTTTCGCCGGCGTTGGCCAGGGTGTCCGATGAGGCCACCAGATGCCCGGGAACGGACTTCGCGTATTCGCAGAGCCGGGCCGCCTCGTTGACCGGTTCCCCGATCACGGTGTACTCGAAGCGTTCCTTGGCCCCGACGTTGCCCGCCACCACCTGGCCGGCAGCCACCCCGATGCCGGCGTCGAGTTCGGGCACCTCGATGCGCAGCCGCGCCGCCATCGCCCGGGCGGCCGAAAGGGCTTCCTCATCGGCGTTGTCCAGCGACACCGGTGCGCCGAACACTGCGAGTACGGCATCGCCCTCGAATTTGTTGACGAAGCCGTGGTGCTTGTCCACCTCGTCGACGATGACGGCGAAGAACCGGTTCAGCAGTTCGACGACCTCGACGGCGGGCCTGCTGGTGACCAGCGCGGTGGAGCCGATGACGTCGATGAAGATGACCGCGGCGTGCCGCTCTTCGCCGCCCAGTTCGGGCTGCTCCTTCTCGGCCAGCAGGGCGACCTCGCGGCCGACGTGGCGGCCGAACAGGTCACGCACCCGTTCGCGTTCCCGCAGACCGGCGACCATCGAGTTGAAACCTCGTTGCAGCTGGCCCAATTCGGTGCCGTCGAAGACCACCAGGTTGGTATCCAGATCGCCCTCCTCGACGCGGTTGAGCGCCGAGCGCACCACCCGCACCGGGGTGGCGGTCAACCAGGCCAGGATCCACATCAGGATGAATCCGAAGGCCAGCGCGAAGAGCGCGAGAATCATCACCGCCACCGCGAACTGGGTGGGCGACACGATCTGCACCGAGAGCGTGATGATGGCGGCCAGCAGGATGCCCAGCACCGGCACGCCGGAACCCAGTGCCCACACCGTGAGCGTGCGGCCCATGATGCCGGGCGCGAAACGGCGTGGGGGAGGTCCCACCTCCAGGGCCTGGGCGGCGACGGGGCGCAGCGCGAACTCGGTGAACAGATAGCAACTCGCCGAGACGACGATGCCGGGAAAGCTGATGCCGAGCAGGACCTTTGGGATGTAGTTGGAGTTCTGCAGGCCGTAGAGCACGGTCAGCACGATGGTGCCGCCGCCCCACAGCGCGAGCAGCACGCGGCTCAGGCGCCACGGCGCGAAGAAGGTGTTGCGCTGGTCCCTGGGCGTCGGTTCGCGTTCCTCGATGGCCCACCGGACATTGTTGATGACGCGGTTGGTGGCCCAGATGACGCCCACCACGAAGGCCAGCACGATGTAGGCAGGCGCCACCGCGAACGTGATCCACAGGACCTCGGAGTCGAAGACACTGGGCACCGGGAAGGTGACCGTGACGACCAGGCATGCCACCACCACCCCGATCAGGTTCGCGCCCAGGACAACCGTGGTGAGAATCGTCTGGATGCGCACGCGGCGGCGCTGCTGACTCTCCGAGACGCGCCCCAGGATCCACGAGCCGTACTCCGAGGTGTCGGTGACG
>NZ_JBFUKN010000132.1:0-11862 GCF_056400845.1 Mycobacterium sp. P4_H6
TGATTCCGACCAGAACTCCACAAATCGCGACGTACTAGCCCGCCTTGAGGCGAATCTTGAAGCGCACGAACGTCAGATAGCCCACGCTCAGCAGCGCCAGCATGCCCATGTCGAACCACCAGGCCGACGCGGTGTGCTCCCAATGCGAATCCTTGGGGGTCAGCGGTCCGGGCACCAGGTGGGTGATGTCCACCGTGGACGCCGACGCCGCATAACCCCAGCGCGCCGGGGTGAACCAGGACAGCTGATCGAGCACCAGCCGGTCGGTCACCGGGATCATGCCGCCGGAGAACACCAGCTGGCTCATCACGGCCACCACCAGCAGCGGCATGATCTGCTCACTGGACTTGGCCAGAGCCGACAGCAGCAGGCCGAGCATCGCGGAGGCGACGGTGGTCGCAGCCATCACCAGGAACAGCTCGGCCGTCGGCGGGAGGAACGACACCGCCCCCTGGGTGGGGCCACCCTTGCCCAGTACCGCGATCGTCGTGACGATCGCAGATTGAACGATCGCGAATGCGGCGTAGATGCAGACCTTGGCCAGCAGATAAGCCGTCGTCGACAACCCGACGGCCTGCTCACGCCGGAAGATGGCACGCTCGCCGATCAGGTCGCGGACCGTCAACGCGGTGCCCATGAAGATGGCGCCCACGTTGAGCAGCACCAGCATCTGGCCTGGCTCGTTGGGCGCATCGCCCATCGGGTTGGGAATGCCGAAGCCGACGTCGCCGGGCACCGAGAGCGACAGCACGCCCATGATGAACGGCAGCATCGCCAGGAATGCGAAGTAACCGCGATCGGAGATGATCAGCCGCATCTGGCGGCGCGCGATGGTGGAGAACTGCCGTCGCACACTCGTTTTCGCGGGCTTGCCGAGGTCGGCCGGCTCCTCGGAGGCCTCGGCCTGCGGTGGCGGGCCACTGCGCGACAGGTAGCGCTGATGCGAGGCATCGGGGTCGCCGGCGACCGAGGAGAAGATGTCGGCCCAGTTGGTGGTGCCCAGTTCCGGACCGATCTGGCTCGGCGGCCCGTAGAACGCGGTCTTGCCGCCCGGCGCCAGCAGCAGCACCTGATCGCAGACATCCAGGTAGGTCAGTGAGTGCGTCACCACCAGCACCACACGGCCGGCGTCGGCCAGCTGGCGCAGCATCGTCATCACCTGGCGGTCCAGCGCCGGGTCCAGACCCGAGGTGGGCTCGTCCAGGATCAGCAGCGACGGGCCGGTCAGCAGCTCGAGGGCCACCGAGGCCCGCTTGCGCTGACCGCCGGACAGCTTGTCCACCCGGGTCTCCAGGTGCTTGGTCATCTCGAGTTCCTCGAGGACCTGCAGGACCACCCGCTCGCGGTCCTCGTTGGTGGTATCCGGCGGCAGTCGCAGCTCCGCGGCGTACATCAGCGCCTGCTTGACCGTCAGCTGGCCATGCACCACATCGTCCTGGGGGACCATGCCGATTCGGGAACGCAGCGAGGCGTACTCGGCGTGGATGTCGTGGCCCTCGAAGGACACCCGGCCGTCGGTCGGATGCGTCAGGCCGGCGACCTGCTTGGCGAACGTCGACTTGCCGGCGCCCGAGGGGCCGATGACCGCGGTCAGGGTGCCCGGCCGCGCGTCGATCGAGATGTTGTTCAGCAGCGTCTTGTTGCCCTCGATGGTCCACGTCAGACCGCGGACCTCCAGGCCACCGGTGCGGGTGGCCGCCTGGGTCTCCGAACCGCGGACCAGCGTCCCGCCGGTGAACACCAGGTCGACGTTGCCGATGGTGACCACATCGCCCTCGCGCAGCAGCGCGTCGTCGACGCGGGCACCGTTGACGAAGGTGCCGTTGATGCTGCGGTTGTCCAGGATCTCGGTGCCACCCGGCCCCGAAACCAGGGTGGCGTGGTGCCGTGAGGCCAGGACGTCGGGGATGACGATGTCGTTGTCGGTGGCGCGACCGATCTTGATCCCGCCCGGGGGCACCTCGGGTGCCTTCCCGGGACGCAGGATCTTGAGCATGCTGGTCGCGAGATTGTTCTCCGAGGGACGCGGCACGGCGGTCGGCCCCATGGCGGTCTGCGACGGATCGGCCGGCGGGATGTAGGCGGGCTGGGGACGCGCAGCCGGCGGCGGGGCGTAGGACTGCGGCGCGCTGGGCTGATATCGCGCGCTTGGTTGAGAGTCTTGCCCGGTCGGCTGATACTGCTGCGGGCCGGACGGGTAACGCGGCTGGGCGGGGGCCCCACCGGTAGGCCAGGCGGGCGGGGCGGGCGGCATGGGCGCCTGGGTCGGCCAGGACGCGCTGGGCCGGGGACCGGTGGGTGTCGGCATGGCGGCCGCGGGCGGGGGACTGCCCACCGAGCCCTGATGGCGACCCACCTCGAACGCCAGTTGCGGGCCGTCCGGGTTACCGATGTTGAGGAGCTGGCCGTCGAGGATGTCGAGGGTCGGAACCCGCTGGCCATTGAGGTACATGCCGTTGAGGCTGCCGTTGTCGATGGCGATCCACCGGCCCTGATCGAAGCGCAGCACCAGGTGCGCGCGCGAGATCAACGGGTGGGCGATACGGACATCGGCACGTAGATCGCGGCCGACGACGACGTCGTTGCCTGCGGAGAAGGTGCGTGAGGACCCTTCGTATCGAACGGTCAGCGCGGGCGTTCCGGGGCGGCTCATCGGGAACAACTGTATCGGTTGGGTGCGATGGCGTGCTGCGCTGCGGTGGCCGTCGTGTCACTCGCCCTCGGTGACGACCGCATCGGCGAGTGCAGGCACGCTGTCTTCGGGGTAGCGGTCGTGCAGTTCCCACACGTCCCAGGTCTGCACACCCCAGAAGATCGCGAACAGTGCAATCAGCGCGATCTCGACACCCACGACGACGTACGGGAAACCGACCAACCAGAAGCCGATCGCAAGCAGCACGGCGAGGAGCATCAGGGTGGCGACCGTGGCGTAGAACTGCGCGCGGTGCGGGCGTTCCGCGGCCTTCGCGTAGCAGGCGTGGTAGACCGCGACCAGGATGATGGCCAGGAACATCGCGACGGCGGCGGTGATATGTGCGTACGCACGGGCCGGTGGCCAGAACAACAGCAGGCCACCGCCGACCACCGCCGCAAAAAGGACTTTTGGGAGTCCGGTCTCGATGGTGAGCAGCACGTTGGCCACCACCTTCCAGATACCGCGGACGCCGGATAGATCCGGGGTGGTGGCGGTGGGTGCGGACTGGGGCGGTCGCCACTTCTGCAGACCCAGGTAGAGCCCGGTCCCGACGGTCGCGCCGACGACCAAGGCGAAAATGTTGTTCGGGATGGCATCCAAAGGGTGTTCGACGGTCGGCAACCAGGCTTCGCAGACACCCTCGCTGCCGGTCGGGGCCAGCGCGACCACGAACGCCAGGAAGCCGGCGAAGTTGAGGAGGGCGTCCTCGCCGAGGCGGGTGCCCTTGTAGGCGATCAGGCAGATGCCCACCGCGCACAGCGCGGCGATGAACACCGCATGGGTGCGGGTGTAGAAGTATGCGCTGATCGAACCCTGCGGACAGCTGTGCTCCCAGGTCAGCGCCAGCGATACCAGCAAGAAGACCACCAGAGCCACCAGGCCGACCCGGACGTAGCGGTAGGTGACCGCAGCGTCTTCTCTGGTGTTCTGGGGATCCATTCAGATAGTCAATACGTCCGGAGCACCGGTGACCACGCAATGGGTATGGCTGTAGATCGTCGGCATGCATTTGTTGCAGTGCGTACACAGGGCCTTGACCGTGTGGGCGTCCCCGTCGGCCTTGATGCGGTTGATCAGGTCGGGTTCGGCCAGCAGCGCGCGGCCCATCGCGACGAAGTCGAACCCCTCGGCCATCGCCAGATCCATGGTCTCGCGGTTGGTGATGCCGCCCAGCAGGATCAGCGGCAGCGACAACTCCGCCCGGAACTGGCGGGCGTGCCGCAACAGATAGGCCTCCCGATAGGGGTACTCACGCAGGAACTTCTTGCCGGTCAGCCGCATGCCCCAGCTGATCGGCGGGGTGAACGCGCCGGCGAACTCCTTGAGCGGTGCGTCGCCGTGGAACAGGTACATCGGGTTGACCAGGGAGCTACCGGCCGTCAGCTCGATGGCGTCCAGCCCGCCGTCCTCCTCCAGCCATTTGGCGGTCTGCAGGGCCTCGTCGATCGGGATACCGCCACGCACCCCGTCGGTCATCGTCAGTTTCGCGGTGACCGCGATCTGCTTGGCGCCGTAGGTGTCGACGGCTTCACGCACCGCCCGCACCAGCCCACGCGCGACCTTCGCCCGGTTCTCCAGCGAGCCACCGAATTCGTCGGTGCGCCGGTTGAGCATCGGGCTGAGGAACGAACTGGCCAGATAGTTGTGCCCGAGGTGAATTTCCACGGCGTCGAAGCCGGCGTCGATCGCCAGCCGTGCGGCATTCGCGTGCGCCGCGGTGACCGCGCGGATGTCGTCGAGACCGGCCTTGCGGGCGAACCGCATCGACAGCGGATTGAAGAACCGCACCGGCGCCAGGGCCGGGGCCTTGTTGGTCTTGGCGTTGGCGACCGGGCCGGCATGACCGATCTGCGCGCTGATGGCCGCACCCTCGGCGTGCACCGCGTCGGTCAGTCTGCGCAGTCCGGGCACCGCCTCCGGTCGCATCCACAGTTGCCAGCCGTCTGTGCGCCCACCCGGGGTGACCGCACAGTAGGCGACGGTCGTCATGCCGACCCCGCCCGCGGCGGGAAGTTGGTGGAACTTGATCAGATCGTCGGTGACCAGCGCATTCGGCGTGGACGCCTCGAAGGTGGCGGCCTTGATGATGCGGTTGCGCAGCGTCACCGGACCGAGCTTGGCCGCGCCAAACACGTCGGTGAACACTTCTGCCTGCGTGTTCATACCGGGCGAGCCTGCCACAATGACCTACGTGGCAGCGACGACTTTGGATGGCAAATCCACCCGCGACGAAATTCTCGATGACCTCAAGGGACGGGTGGCCACGCTGACGGCGGCCGGCCGCACCCCCGGACTGGGCACCATCCTGGTCGGCGACGACCCGGGATCGCAGGCCTACGTGCGCGGCAAGCATGCCGACTGCGCGAAGGTGGGCATCAACTCGATCCGCCGCGACCTGCCCGCCGATATCAGCCAGGCCACCCTGGACGAGACGATCGACGAGCTCAACGCCAACCCCGAATGCACCGGCTACATCGTGCAGTTGCCGCTGCCCAAGCACCTGGACGAGAACGCCGCCCTGGAACGCATCGACCCGGACAAGGACGCCGACGGTCTGCACCCCACCAACCTGGGCCGGCTGGTGCTCGGCAAAGAAGCTCCGCTGCCCTGCACTCCGCGCGGCATCGTGCACCTGCTGCGTCGTTTCGAGGTCCCGATCGCCGGTGCGCACGTGGTCGTGATAGGCCGCGGAGTCACGGTCGGCCGCCCGCTCGGCCTGCTGCTGACCCGACGTTCGGAGAACGCGACAGTGACGTTGTGCCACACCGGAACCCGGGACCTTCCTGAGCTGACCCGGCAGGCCGACATCATCATCGCCGCCGTCGGCGTGCCGTACATGGTCACCGCAGACATGGTGAAACCCGGCGCTGCCGTCGTCGACGTGGGCGTCAGCCGGGTCGAGGGCAAGCTTACCGGCGATGTGGCGCCTGACGTGTGGGATGTCGCCGGACACGTGTCGCCGAACCCCGGCGGGGTGGGCCCGCTGACGCGGGCGTTCCTGCTGACCAACGTGGTGGAGCGTGCGGAGCGGTGATGGGCGCGAAGAGTCAATGGCGCTGAAGGGCTTCGCCCGCAAGGTCTTCGGCGGTCAATGGCCGATCCTGGTGGTCGGCGTGATCCTGCTCGCCGCGCTGGGTCTGGTGATCACCGGCTACTGGCGTCGCGGCGCGCTCGTCATCGGAATCGCCGTCGGTGTGGCGGCGGCGCTGCGGTTGGCGCTCTCCGACGATCGCGCGGGTCTGCTGGTGATTCGTTCCCGCACAATAGATTTCGCGACAACCGCGACCGTCAGTGCGACGATGCTCTATATCGCGTGGACCATCGACCCGTTGGGCACGTCCTGAATCAGGATTGATCGGGCTGTATCGCCAGGCGTCCCAGCAGCACGCCAGAGGCGATCATGGTGACGGCCAAGCCGAGATGCAGCCAGTTGTCGGCGGCATTGACCGGCACGAAGTTCAACGGACCGTGGTGATCGATCGCCATTCCGTAGAGCCACAGCACCGCATACACCGCGCCGCCCCAGAGCAGATACGCCTTGGCGGTGGCCGCGGAGCGGGCGAGCACCAGGCCGGCGACCCCGAACGCCAGATGGACCAGATTGTGCAGGATCGACACGGCGAACACTCCGAGCAGCAGCGCGCCGGAGTGGTGCCCGGCCCAGCTCAGTTCGTCGAAGTCACTGGTGATACCGGGGATGAAGCCCGCGACCCCGAACACCAGGAACACCGCCCCGACCACCATCGCGGCGATCTGCACCACGGGAGCCGTGCCCCCCGCCGCGGCGAGACGGTCTTGGTCACGCTTGGACATCGCGGGCCTCTCGTCGTTCACCGTCTACTACCCATTCGGCGGAACGAATATTCCGGTGCCGGCATGGCCGCCGGATCAGGACAGCGTCGCCCGGATCCCCACGGTGATGTAGGGCAGCGCCAGACCGGTGCTGTTGACCAGCGCGGGATGGGTGGCCAGCAGTTCGCGGACCTTCTCCAGGGTGCGGGCACGGACCTCGGTGGGTGAGGTGATGCAGTAGCTGCGGGAGGCCACCAGGTCGAGCAACGCCTTCGGGGTCAGGTAGCTCGTCCACTCCACCTGATGGCGTTCGACATCGGTGAACGGAGCGCTCAGTGTCACCTCATCGCCCAGCGGGTCGTGCTCCTGGCCGATGATGGTGCCCAGATCCTTGACCCAGCCCGACCGTTCGTCGCGGGTGTTCCACACCAGCCCGAGCCGCCCGCCCGGCCGCAGCACCCGGGCGATCTCCTGCGCGGCGCGCTGCGGGTCGAACCAGTGCCAGGCCTGGGCCACCAGCACGGAGTCAACACTGTTGTCCGGCAACGGAATGTCCTCGGCCGTGCCCAGCAGTGCGGGGGTCTCCGGCAGGGAGTCGCTCAGGACTTCGAGCATCTCCGGGATGGGGTCCACCGCCACCACGTCCAGGCCGCGCTCGACGAGCCGGACGGTCAGCTTGCCGGTCCCCGCTCCCAGGTCCAGCACCCGTTGCGCGTCGGTCGGCAACAGCCAGTCGATGGCCTCCGGCGGGTAGGACGGGCGCCCGCGTTCGTAGGCGGCGGCCTCCTCGCCGAAGGACAGCGATCCCTGCTTGTTCGACGCGCTCACCGGGACGCGATCTCCAGCGTCTGCCGGATCAGCGGAGCCACCGCCTCGGTCTCCACCAGGAACCCGTCGTGACCGTAGATCGAGTCGACCACCCGCAGGCCGTCACATCCGGGGAGCAGGTCGGCCAGTTCCTGCTGCTGGCGCAGCGGGTACAGCCGGTCGGAGGTGATGCCCCCGACGAGCACCGGCACCGGGCAGCCGGCCAGCGCGGCCTCCACGCCACCGCGATCACGGCCGACATCGTGGCTGCTCAGTGCGTCGGTGAGGGCGACGTAGGTGCCGGCGTCGAACCGGGACACCAGCTTGCCGCCCTGGTGTTCCAGGTAGCTCTGCACGGCGTAGCGGCCACCGTTGGTGGGGTCCTCGTCGCCCTGGGCCAGGTTTGCGAAGCGGGAGTCCAGCTCGGCCTCGCCGCGGTAGGTGAGGTGCGCCACGCGGCGCGCGATCTCCAGTCCGGCGGCCGGGCCGCGACCGGTGTCGTAGTAGTCGCCGCCGTTCCAGTCCGGGTCGGCCTTGATCGCGGCGACCTGGGTGCTCTGGGTGCCGATCTGATCGGCGGTGGCACGCGCGCCGACCGCCAGGATCAGCCCGGCGCGGACGGTGTCGGGGTGCCCGACGATCCACTCCAGTGCCCGCGCGCCACCCATCGAACCGCCGATCACCGCCGCCACCTGGGTGACCCCGAGGGCGGCCAGGGCGGCCAGATCGGCATTGACCTGATCGCGGATGGTGATCGCCGGGAACCTTGAGCCCCAAGGCTTTCCGTCCGGTGCGATCGAGCTGGGCCCGGTGGACCCACGGCACCCGCCCAAGGCGTTGGTGGCGACGGCGCACCAGCGGTCGGTGTCGATCGTCGCGCCGGGTCCGGCGACGCCGTCCCACCAGCCCGGTGTCGGATGGTCGGGGCCGGCCGGGCCGGTGATGTGCGAATCGCCGGTCAGTGCGTGCAGCACCATGACGACGTTGTCGCGTTCGGGGCTCAGTTCGCCCCAGCGTTGCACCGCGATCGATACCTCGTCGAGGACCACGCCGCTTTCCAGGGTCAGGGCGCCGATCTGGACGACCCCGATCTCACCTTCCGCGGGCAGAGTCGACGGCACGTCGCTCAGTATGTCGAAGATGGTCATGAGGCTGCGCTCACACCGACGCGACACTCTGGCCGGTACCGGCGAAGGCTTTCGCCGCGGCGAAACCCTGGTCCAGGTCCGCCAGGATGTCGTCGATCCCTTCGATCCCGACCGCGAGGCGCACCAGGCCGGGGGTGACCCCGGTGGTCGCCTGCTCCTCGGGCGTCAGCTGGGCGTGGGTGGTCGAGGCGGGGTGGATGACCAGCGAACGCACGTCCCCGATGTTGGCCACATGGCTGTGCAGGGTCAGCGCGTTGACGAAGGCCTTGCCGGCCTCGATGCCACCGGCCAGTTCGAAGGCCAGCACCGCGCCGGTGCCCTTGGGGGCGATCTTGCGGCCCAGTTCGTACCACGGTGAGGTGGGCAGTCCGGCGTAGTTCACCGAGGTCACCTCGTCGCGGCCGGTGAGGTACTCGGCGACCTTTACCGCGTTGGACACGTGCCGTTCAACGCGCAGGGACAGCGTCTCTAATCCCTGGGCGATGAGGAAGGCGTTGAACGGGGCGAGCGAACTGCCCAGGTCGCGCAGGAGCTGGACCCGGGCCTTGAGGGCGTAGGCGGGCGGGCCGAGCGCGGAGAACACCACACCGTGATAGCTCGGGTCCGGCTCGGTGAAACCGGGGTGACGGCCCTGGGTCCAGTCGAAGTTGCCGCTGTCGACGATGACGCCGGCGATGGCCGAGCCGTGCCCGCCCAGGTACTTGGTGGCCGAGTGCACCACGATGTCGGCGCCGTGCGCGATCGGCTGGATCAGGTACGGGGTCGCGATGGTGTTGTCGACGATCAGCGGGATGCCCTGTTCATGGGCGACGCCCGAGACGCCGGGGATGTCGAGGATGTCGATCTGGGGGTTCGAGATGGTCTCGGCGAAGAACGCCTTGGTGTTCGGCTGGATCGCTGACCGCCAGGACTCCAGGTCATCGGGGTTCTCGACGAAGCTGACCTCGATACCGAGCTTGGGCAGCGTGTAGTGGAACAGGTTGTAGGTGCCGCCGTAGAGCCGCGGGCTGGACACGATGTGGTCCCCGGCAGCGGCCAGGTTGAGGATCGCGAAGGTCTCGGCGGCCTGCCCGGAGGACAGGAACAGCGCCGCGACACCACCTTCGAGCGCGGCCAGGCGCTGCTCGATGACATCGGTGGTGGGGTTACCGATGCGGGTGTAGATGTTGCCGGTCTCCTCCAGGCCGAACAGCGCCGCGGCGTGCGCGGTGTTGTCGAACGTGTAGGACGTGGTCTGGTAGATCGGCAGTGCCCGGGCGTTGGTCGCCGTGTCCGGGGTCTGGCCGGCGTGCACCTGCTTGGTCTCGAAGGACCAACGGGCGGTGATGTCTTCTTCGGGGGTGCTCACGAGAAACGAACCTCCATCTATGTCTGGGGGCCCGTCAACACGGACCCGCGCTTGCCGGCAGTCGCCATTCGACTGCTCAACCTGGTCTTCACCCGGAGCACCCCACCGCGGTTGGAGGGTTGCCGGCCAGCAAGCCGGGGCTTGATGCTGGCGCTCATGACCGATACAAAGCCTAGCTCACGACGTTGACCCGATGCCACCTGGTTGTCGGAGGTGTCGCGCCGCCACAAAAAAGCTACTGGCCAGTAGTCAAAGCTGACCCGTCGCCGGTTCGTCGGCCCTTGTAGTGTTGCCGGTGAGGGCAGCCGGGAACCGTCGTGACAGCGGTTGCGGGCGGCCCGCTGGTGCGAGAGCGCCTCTGCTCAATCAATCACGGCAGAAACGACTTTCGCTGCATCTGATCCGACAGTGACGCCGGGAGTACACATGAGCGCCGAGCAGCCGACCATCATCTACACGTTGACCGACGAAGCACCGCTGTTGGCCACCTACGCCTTCCTGCCGATCATCCGGACCTTCGCCGACGCCGCCGGGATCGATGTCAAGACCAGTGACATCTCCGTGGCGGCGCGCATCCTCGCCGAGTTCAGTGACCGACTGACCGACGAGCAGAAGGTGCCGGACAACCTCGCCGCCCTCGGCGAGCTGACCCAGGACCCGGCCGCCAACATCATCAAGCTGCCCAACATCAGTGCCTCGGTGCCCCAGTTGCTGGCGGCCATCAAGGAACTCAAGGAAAAGGGTTACGACCTCCCGGACTTCCCCGGCGACCCGAAGTCCGACGAAGAGAAGAAGATCAAGGAGCGGTACTCCAAGATCCTGGGTAGCGCGGTCAACCCGGTGCTGCGCGAGGGCAACTCCGACCGGCGCGCCCCCAATGCGGTCAAGGAGTACGCCCGCAAGCACCCGCACAGCATGGGCAAGTGGTCGCAGGCGTCGCGCACCCACGTGGCGACCATGAAGACCGGCGATTTCTACCACGGCGAGAAGTCGCTGACGGTGGACAAGGACCGCAGGGTCAAGCTGGTGCTGGAGACCTCGGCGGGCGAGACCGTGCTCAAGCCCGAGGTGAAGCTCGACGCCGGCGATGTCATCGACAGCATGTACATGAGCCGCAAGGCCCTCATCGAGTTCTACGAGGAGCAGATCGAGGACGCCTACAAGACGGGCGTGATGTTCTCGCTGCACGTCAAGGCGACCATGATGAAGGTCAGCCACCCCATCGTGTTCGGTCACGCGGTCAAGGTGTTCTACAAGGACGCTTTTGCCAAGCACGAGAAGCTGTTCGACGAGCTGGGCGTCAACGTCAACAACGGTCTGTCGGATCTGTACAGCAAGATCGAATCGCTGCCCGCCTCACAGCGTGAAGAGATCATCAACGATCTGCACGCCTGCCACGAGCACCRGCCCGAACTCGCCATGGTCGACTCCGCGAAGGGCATCTCCAACTTCCATTCGCCGTCCGACGTCATCGTGGATGCGTCGATGCCGGCGATGATCCGGCTCGGCGGCAAGATGTACGGCGCCGACGGCCGCACCAAGGACACCAAGGCGGTCAACCCGGAGTCGACCTTCTCCCGCATCTACCAGGAGATGATCAACTTCTGTAAGACGCACGGGAACTTCGATCCCACCACCATGGGCACCGTGCCGAACGTCGGTCTGATGGCGCAGAAGGCCGAGGAGTACGGCAGCCACGACAAGACCTTTGAGATCGCCGAGGCGGGTGTGGCCAAGATCGTCGACGCCGATTCCGGTGAGGTTCTGCTCTCGCAGGAGGTCGAAGAGGGCGATATCTGGCGCATGCCGATCGTCAAGGACGCCGCGATCCGCGACTGGGTGAAGCTTGCGGTCAATCGCGCCCGGCTGTCCGGTATGACGACGGTGTTCTGGCTCGACGACGAGCGTCCGCACGAGAACGAGCTGCGCAAGAAGGTCAAGGAGTACCTCAAGGACGAGGACACCGAGGGCCTGGACATCACCATCCTTCCGCAGGTGTGGGCCATGCGCTACACGCTGGAGCGGGTGATCCGCGGGCAGGACACCATCGCGGCGACCGGCAACATCCTGCG